>CALXWQ010000099.1 GCA_944392435.1 uncultured Clostridia bacterium | reverse complement strand
TGATATAAAAATATCATGCTAAAAAATTTAAAGAAATAAAATTGTTTTATAAATTAATTTTCTTAAAATAATTAAATCATTTATTTGTTAATTCTTTATTTAAATAATTTGTCTTAATCAATTTATTTATTTATTTTTCTGAATTTAAAATCCACTTTAATTAAAATTGATTTTATTAAATAATTATTATTTTCAATTATAATTATTTATATGATATGTTATTTATTTTTATAAAAACAATAAATAAATAAAAAATAAATGATTAAATAATATTTTTAATAAAATAAAAGTTTAATTAATTTTTTTAATCAAATTAAATCGGAGGTGAGGTAAAATAAAAAATAAAAAAGAAAATAATTCTACACAAAGTTGGTTACAAATAAGCGATATACTTGAAAATGGTATTATAAAAACAAAAGAAAATAAATATATAAAAATAATTAGAGTTAAACCAATTAATTTCAATTTAAAATCAGAGCTAGAGAAAGAGGCAATTTTAAATTCATATAAAATATTTTTAAAAACATGTAATTTTAATTTTCAAATTTTAATTCAAAGCAATAAAGAAGATTTATCAAATCATTTTTCTCAAATTAACGAAAATTTAATTCAAGAAGAAAAAAATATCCAAGAAATTTCAAAAAAATATATTAATTATATAAAAGAATTAAATAATAAAAGAAAGTCATCTTCAAAAAACTATTATATTATTATTAATTTTGTAAATAAAAATAGTGATATAACAGATGTTGAAACTTATGCAATAGAAGATTTAAACAATAAATATTTTAAAATTAAAGAATGTCTATCAAGATGTGGAAATGTGGTTTTAGATATTTTAGAAAAAGAACAAATAAAAAATATTTTATTTTCATTTTTGAATACGAGGATTTATTTTAATAATAATTAAAGTTAATATTTAAAGGTTGAGTGAATTTCAGTTAATATGTATGTTGTAAATGTTTGTTTTCGGCCCACAACATCGTACAAACTGTAGAAACGAAAACTAAAGTTTCGTTTAACAGTTTGTAAACTTGTCGGTCTCCACCTTAAGCACTTAAACAAAATTTAAAACATACATAATACCTGAATAAAAAAGTTTTAAATAGTAACAAATTAAAGAGAGGAGTAAAATGAATAACTTAATAAAAAAATTAAAAAATAATAAAAAAGAAAAAAATAATAAAGTAGAAAAATTAGATTTTTTAGAAGGGGGGTTTTCTGATAAAGATTATTTAGCACCATCATATATTAATTTGTCAAATCCAAAATATATTGAAATTGATAATAATTATTATGCATCATTATTAATAATTAATTATTTTAGAGAGCAGACAGATTTAATTTTAAAATCAATTATAGATACCAATATTGATGTTAATATTTCGATTTTTTATGAGAAACAAGATACATATAAGGCAATAAGAGAACTTACATATCATATAGGCAATGTTGGAGTTGACATTAAATCAAATAATCAAAATAGACAAGATATTGAAATTGCGACTTTTACATATAATGATGCGAAATATATTAGAAAAGAGCTACAAATAAATAATGAAGATTTGTATTATCTATATATTTATATAAATACATATTCCCAGGATTTGAAAGACTTAGAATATGTTTTAAATAAAATAGAGGGAATAATACAAAGCAAAGGTATGCAAACAAGGAGGGCATATTTTAGACAAGAGCCTGCTTTTAGAGCATGTTTGCCTTTGATGGAAAATAATAAATTATTAAAAGAAATATCTAAAAGGAATGTTTTAACAAGTGGATTAATTGCTACATATCCATTTATATCATCAGCTATTTTTGATGAAGATGGAGTATTTGTTGGGACAAATATTTATAACAATTCTCTAGTTTTTATTGATAGATATAATACAAATAAATATAAAAATGCAAATATGTGCATTTTTGGAACATCAGGTGCAGGTAAATCTTTTTATACAAAACTTCTAATTCTAAGATACAGATTATTAGGAATTGAGCAATATATTATAGACCCGGAGAGAGAATATAATAATTTATGCAAAAATTTAAATGGTACATTGTTAAAAATTGGACCAGGCTCGGATACATATATTAATGTTTTTGACATCAGAGAGGAAAGCATTGAAGATGATGAACAAGGCTATTTAGCGAATAAAATAAGTAAATTAATTGGATTTTTTAATTTAATTTTTGGAAAAATAAATGAGGAAGAAAAAGCAATACTTGAAGAAAAAATAATAGAATTATATAAATTAAAAGGAATTACTTTTGATGATAAAACTCTATATAAAAATGAAGAAAATAAAATCACAATAAAACCTATTTTTAAAGATAGTAAGGATATGCCAATATTAGAAGATTTTTATAATTTACTTGATAAAGATGAAAAAACTAGAGTTTTTAAAATAAAATTAATTCCATTCATAAAAGGATCTCTTAAATTCTTTAATAATTATACAAATGTTGAATTAAATAATAAATTAATTGTTGCAGATGTATATGAATTGGGAGAAGAAAATTTAAAATATGGAATGTATTTATTTACAGATTTATTTTGGGATAAAATAAAAAAAGATAGAAAAATAAAAAAAGCAATTTATTTAGATGAAATTTGGAGATTAATAGGTGTAACTTCAAATAAAGATGTAGCAAGTTTTATTTATAAAATATTTAAAACAATTAGAAAATATGGTGGAAGTGGAGTAGCGATAACACAAGATATTTCTGATATATTTAGTTTAGAAGATGGAACATATGGAAAAAGTATTTTAAATAATTCTAGTATAAAAACATTCTTTTCGTTAGAAGAAGAAAATATAAAAATATTAGAACAATATACAAATTTATCTGAAAAAGAAAAAGTGGAAATAAAATCATTGAAAAGAGGAGAATGCTTAATGTTTGTAGGTGATGAACATATTTTAAATAGAATAGATTCAGCAGAGTACGAAAGAGAAATAATAGAAAATAATAATTAATTTATCTTTGAATTTATACCTAAAATCCGTTCCATCTTGCTGGCATATATATATAGCATTTAAAGTCTGTTTCTATCAAAGCTGTTACATATATTTTTTATTCTCCAAGTATTCGAATAAAAAATATATGTGACACGTGAGACTATATAGTAAAATTAGATTTACCACGAGAAACTACTAATATAATAGTATTCTATAACAATAAAATTAAAAGGAGTAAAAATGAAAATAATTACAGCTATAGGAGATGAATATTTAAATAATAAATTAAAAGAACAAAATAATATTGAAATAATTTGTAGTGATATTATTTATAGAGAAGGTATTTTAGAAATAATAGAAAAATACGAAAATATAGATTTATTAATTTTCAGTGAATTATTAGCAGGCGAAATTGAATTAAAAGATTTGATTGAAAAAATAAAAGAAAAAAATAATAAAATTAAGATAATAATTATTTTAGAAAAGAAAAATGAAAAATTAGAAAATTATTTATATAGTAAAGGCATTAATAAAATAATATATAATAATGAAATTAATTTTGATGAATTATTAAAAATAATTAATAATGAAGAAAATAATCAAGAAGATTTAAAAGAAGAAATAAATAAATTAAAAAATATTATTTTAGAAAATCAAAATAATAAAAATAAATTAAATAATAAAAAATTAATTCATCATAATAGAGATAAAAAAATTAAAAGTAAATTAAATAAAAATTATGAAGGTAATACTATAAATAATTTAAAAATAAATAAAAGGTATTCAATAAAAATTAATTTAATAAATAGAATAAAAAAACTAAAAATATTCAAAAAATTTAATAAAATAAATTATAAGGATAATACGGGAATAAATAATTTTAATTCAAAAAGAATTATTTCTATAGTAGGAACAAGAGGAGTAGGCAAAAGTATTTTTTCAGTTAATTTAGCGAAAATTAATATTTATAAAAAAAATAAAATATTAATTTTAGATTTAGATTTCTTTAATAATTCAATTCATACAATATTGGGCACAAAAAAATATTTAATATATAATGACGAAATATATAATAATTATTTTTTTGATGAAAAAAACATAAAAAATAATAATGATATTTATGAAGAAAAAAATAATGAAATAATAATTAATTATATTTTAAATAATATTATAAAAATTAATAAAAAAATTGATTTAATTTCAGGAGACATTTTATTGAATGATATAAATAATAATTTAAATAAAACAAATAATAACAAAAATAGTAATTCTAATTTAATTAATTCAGAAAATATCAACAAAAAAGTAAATTTGTTAATTAATAAATTAAGTAAAATATATGACTTAATCATTATAGACAATTCCTCAGAAAATAATATAGAAATATTAAAAAATATAATTAATTTGAGTAATAAAACAATTTTTATTTCTGATACAAATTTATTAGAAATAAATAAATCAATAAAATTATTACAAAAATACATATTAGAAAACAAAATTAATAAAAATAAAATTAATATAGTATTTAATAAATATAATTCAAATTCAATAAATTTTAATTTATTGAAAAAAATATTTAATGAATTAAACATTTTAGGATATCTAAAATATAGTGAAAAATATAATAAATTAATTAATAAAAATAATAAATTTAATTTTTTAAATAAAAAATTAAGAAAAGAATATTTAAAAATAAATAAATTTTTATAAGTATTAAATAATAAGTTAGTTACATCTTGCTGGTAGATATAGGTAGCTAAGCCCCCTAACAAATATGTCACATATATTTTGTCCTCTCAAAATTTTCGAGTAAAAAATATATGTGACATGTGAGACTAGATAGCAAAATATATATTTACCACATGGAACTGCTTTAATAAAATTCTTTATAGGAGGTATAGTTATGGATTTAGAAAAAGAACAAAATTTACAAAATAATGCAAATGAAATAGTTACAGAAAAAGAACAAAATAGTTTTTTAGAAAGTACATTAGGAAAGGTGGTAAATTCAGCTTTAGATGTTGGATTAAGAATGATATTACCGGATTTCGTAGAAGATGGGGTAGTAGAGATAAAAGATGCACTTCTTCAAGGTGGTCTAAAAGAAGGAATTAATACAGCAATAGATGGAGCAATTAACTTAGGAAAAAGTGTTTTAGGTATTTTTACAGGAAAGTTCGATGACATTTCTCAAGCGAGAGATGCTATAAAAAGTGGAGGGATTATAGATAATATTTCAAATGTGCTAGATACGGTAATAGATAAGACAAGCTCATCTGGCTTAATTAATTCCAATATTGCAAGTTTAATTAGTAATGGAAAAGATGCAATTTTAAATAGTGTAAGCAATAAAATAGAGGATGAATTTATGGAACAAATTAATAGCACAGAAAAGCTAGCAAAATATGAAGATAATTGGAAAGAATATTTTGAAAATCAAGATTTTGAAGGAATGCAAAGAGAATATGATAAGATACAAGAAAAATTAAAAGAATTATTGCCTTTAGAAAATACTTTAAAAGAGGCACGCGTTATTGAAAATCTACATAATTTAATAAAAAATAATGGACAAAACTTTAATTTAACAGAAGAACAGTTAGAATTATCCAAAATGTTAACATGAAAAATATAACAAAAAAGTAAAAATTAATTTAATTTTTATATAGTATTTTAAACTATATATTGTATAATAATCAAGAAAGGATGTGATAGTATGAATAAAGAAAATATATTAGAAATAGACGAAAAAGTATCAAATAAAGTGATAGCTATAGATACAGAAGCCGAAACAGATGACTATGAAAGGAAGAAATTCTTTGAAGACTTAAATAGAGCAGTAGATAGAAGCGAAGATGATATAAAGCATGGAAGAATGCATGATGCTAAAGAGGTTTTCAAAGAACTAAGAAAAAATATGGCTATAAATAATTACTATATTTCTTTTACGGCTAATGCAAAAGAGGAATTAATGGAAAATATGAATATATAAATAAAAATCTAAAATCTAAAATACCTGCAGATAATATAATGTCTCAAATAGAAGAGATTATCAATATTTCCTTTTTCATGTATGGAAGTTGTTACAAAGCCAAGAAGTACCATATATAGAAAGCTATTAGT
>CALXWQ010000098.1 GCA_944392435.1 uncultured Clostridia bacterium | reverse complement strand
CGAACCGCGGACAACTTGATTAAAAGTCAAGTGCTCTACCACCTGAGCTAATGACCCAGATTTCGACTTGCGCTTATAACGTAAACGCAAGTATTATTTTAAACTATTTTTTCTATTTTGTCAATAGATTTTGAAAAATTTGTGTAATTTGTTGTTAATAGCTAATGTTTTTTTGCCTTTTTATTTTTAATTTAGCAACAATTTGTTGTAACCTATGCTACTGTTCCTTATATTTCGTAACAAAATTTATAAATAAACAATAGCTTATGTCTTTATTTCATTTATTACTTCATCCATACGTACAATCAAATTAGATACCGATTCTTGCGTATAAATAGTATCATTTGAATAAAATTCATCTACTTGCATAGCTCTAGTCATTAATCCATTGAATCCAAATGTATACCCCAATGAAACAGAAGCAACAATAATTATTACAACTATAGTTACTACTAAAACAATTAAAGTTATACCTTTTTGCTTTTTCTGCTCTTTTTTTGAAACAATCTTTTTAGACTTCTTCATTTCACCATCATCCCTTTTTCTCTTGTATTTTACTTATATTTATCAATCTATTAAAAATAAGTTTATAGTATATTTAAGCATTTAGTTGTTTTAATAATTCTTCTACATCTATTCCGTGTACTTCACAAGCTTCTTCTAATGTTTCTGCTTGAGATGCTGGGCATCCTAAGCAATGCATACCTGCCTCCATTAAAATTTCTGCTTTTTCTGGTGCAGTTTCTAATAACTCACCTATTTTTGTTTCTTTACTGATGTTCATTATAAAATCTCCTTTTCTTATTTATTTATAGTTTCATAACAGTAAAAACTACAAATTATAACAATTATTAAAATTTTACCACAAATTTCAAAAAAAGTATAGACAAAATGAAAAAAATATTGTATTATTTATAAAAATTTGGAAGGTGGTGTTTATTTTCAGCAGAATTGATTTATTCTTTATATTTTTTATTATTCATCTTTTTATTACTCTTTATACAATTTACTTATTTTTCAATAATAAATTTTTTCATAATTTACAAGGTTCTAAATTAAATCTTAAGTCTAAATTTTTCAATAATTAATTTTGTTAGGAGGTATTTTTATAAAACGTTTTTTCTTTATTATTATTTTTTCATGCATTTATTGTTTCATAGGATATTATTTATTTTCAGAAATATTTTATTCTAATTCAGTGATTATTACATATGGTATACATCCTTTTGATATTTGCATAAAAAATCCAGTTCTATGGAAATATATTAAATTTGTCTTTTTATTTTCATATATTTTTTCCTCATTTATTATATCAAATTTTATATATTTAGTGTTCTCTTTAATTTTAAAAAATGTATTTATTCTAATTAATAATTTTAGAAATACTATTAAAACAAAATTAAACATAAAAAAGTTTTTTAATTTTTCCCAAAATAAATATACATTTTTTGAAAATATCGAAAAGTATCAAAAGTCAAATAATATTTTTTCTGAAAATACTTATAAGTTTTTTAATAAAAATAAATATTTTCTTACTTTTGAAAAAATAAATAATAATTTTAAGCCTTTAAATTTGTTTGTAGGTAATTCTTATGATAACAAAAAGCCTATCTTTTTATCGGAAAAAAGTTTATACCAAAACATATTGATTACTGGAACTATAGGTACTGGAAAAACCAGTAGTGCTATGTATCCATTTACAAAGCAATTGATTGAATTTGCTCATAATGATAATAAAAATAAAATTGGTATGCTCGTATTAGATGTAAAAGGGAACTATTATTTAAAGGTTCAAGAATTTGCAAAGAACTGTGGAAGAGAAGATGATTTAATTATTATTAATTTAGGTGGGAAATATAAATATAACCCTTTGCACAAACCAAATCTAAAGCCATCTGTCTTAGCTCATAGATTAAAAACTATCTTACTTTTGTTTTCTCCTAATAATAGTGAATCTTATTGGCTAGATAAAGTAGAGCAAATTCTTACAGAATGTATTAAATTGTGCAGATTATATAATAATGGATATGTCACTTTTGAAGAAATACATAAATTAATTTCAGTTGATAATTACTATTTAGAAAAAATAAAAATATTAAGGTCTAAATTTTCAAATAATGAATTCTCCGATAATGATATTTATAACTTAATTTCTTCACTTAACTTCTTTCAAAAAGAATTTTTATCCTTAGATTTGAGGACTTTATCTATTTTAAAATCTGAAATCACAAGAATTACTAATGTATTCGTCTCTGATTATGAAACATATAAAACGTTTAATCCTAAGGAAGAAGAGCTAAATTTCTTTGGATTTGAAGATTTAATTAATACAGGAAAAATTGTTGTACTCAATATGAATATTTCGGAGTATAAAATTCTATCTAAAATAATAGCTACATATTTGAAATTGGATTTTCAAACTGAAGTTATGGCAAGACTCGCCAATAATTTTAAAAATTCAGAAAGGATAGTAGCTTTTATATCTGATGAATATCATGAATATTGTACTTTATCTGACAGTGAATTCTATGCTCAAAGTAGAGAGGCAAAATGTATAAATATTGTTGCAACTCAAAGTTATACATCTTTATTAAATACTCTAAACAACAAGTATTCAGTTGATGTTATTATTCAAAATTTAGTAAATAAGTTTTGGTTTAGAACTGATGATATTTTTACTATTGAAAGTGCTCAAAAGCAGATTGGTAAAGAAGATAAGGAAAAACATTTTAAGAGCATTTCTGAAAACGCAAAAGAAACTAACTATAGTTATTTAACAAATTCTTTAAATTCTACAGATTCTAGTATATCTGAGAGTATAAGTACTCAACTTTATTTTGAATTTGTTTACGATACTAAGTTTTTTACTCAAGAACTAGAAAATTTTTGCTCTTTATCATTTTTATCAGATGGAAATAAAATTTTGAAACCACAAAAGATAAGATTAAAACCATATTTTGAGAAATAGACTGCTTTTTTATTTATACCCTAATAAAATTTTATTTTACAGGAGGTAAAGGTTGAAAAATAATTACAATTTTAACGTTGTCAAACATCGTTTAAAATTTAATCATGGTACACAGAGTACGCCTTATAAATTTTAAACTCGTTTTCCTAGTCAAAATTTAATTCTTTTCCAACCAGATTTGTGCCTTAGAAAGGAATGTGATTAACTATGAGAAAATCAAAACAAAAATTTATTTTTATTTATTCATTATTTTTATTATTAATTATATATTTTACTTTTTCAATAAATATTAGTTATGCAGGTCTTTTTGATAATACCCCAGAATTAGTTAAGGTATTAAATACAGCTTTTGAAGATATTGAGGGATGGTTATTAACACTTGCCACACCAGCAGCTGCTGTTGCCGTGGGTGTAGGTGTTTTTATGAAAAAATTTAGTTTTGGTGATGAAGAAAGAATTCGTATGTCTAAAAAATTAATTAGAGGTTCTTTATTTTCATATGGATTTATTTTAGCAATCAATTTAATTTTATCTGCTATTAAATCTTTAGTTGAATAAAATTTAATTTTATATTTTATTGTAAGGAGGTGCATTTTGGAGGAAGTAATTACTAACACATCTAATATATCTCAAGCAATAATAGATACAATAAATAATTTGCTAAACACTTTATTTTCTTCTATTGATAATAGTGTATATGGTACATTAGATAAATTAGCTTTCATTGATGTAAATTCATTAAATGGAAATTTTATTAATGATATTTTTAAATTTTCTTCTGGAAACGGATTAATAATAATTGCTAATTCTTTATTATTGGCTGTAAGTATTTATTATTGTTTTAAATTATTATATTCATATTTTACTGGAATTCAAATAGAAAGGCCCTACCAATTTGTTTTTAAATTATTAATATTTGCTATATGTATTAATTTTTCTAAATTTATATGTGAACTTCTAGTTTATTTTCCGTCTTTAATCGCTGCTGCAATAAGAGATGTGGGGCAAGATGTACTTGGAAATGAAATATCATTCTCTAATTTAATTCAAAATTTAAATGATATAATAACTATAGAAAATACTTCTTTTAATGTGTTTTCTCTTGATGGTTTAATTAGAAGCCTTATATCTTTTAATTTTATAAATCTATTATTTTCTTATTCCTTAAGATATATTATGATTCAAGTTTTGATATTTTTAACACCTTTTGCATTTTTGACTCTAATAAATAATTCTACATCTTGCTTTTTTAAAGCTTGGCTAAAAATATTTATTTCATTATTATTTATTGAAATTTTTATTTCTATTGTATTGCTAATAATATTTGCTATTGACTTTGATAGTTCAGAATTAGTATCTAAACTATTATGTATTGGCTCACTATATGCTCTAATAAAAGGTAATTCATATGTTCAACATTTTATCGGCGGTATTTCTACTGATATTTCTACTAATTTAAGTTTTCTAAAAAATAAAGGAAGTTTATAATTATAAGTTACTATTCATAGATTATTTTTTTCTATGAATAGTAACAATAAAAGTTTATAGGTTCTTAAAAACCTAAATTTATTTACAAGGATTGATTATATGAAATTTATTTTTCCACAAAATTATAACTTTAAGGCAAAACTACTAGGATTTATTGATTATACGACTTTAATTTTAAATATAGTGTGGGGATTAATTATTTTTGCTTTTGTTTATATTTTTATTCCTAGTATTACTTTTAAAATAGCTATATTTATAGTACTTTTTCTCCCATTAGCATTAATAAGTATAATTGGTTTTAATCACGAAAGATTTATATATATATTAGCCTACATTTATAATTATATTAGGTCTCCTAAAATATATTTATATAAAAAATATTAATTAATCATTATCATTTAATTTTTATGATTTATCTTGCTTTTTCTACATTTTTCTATCATTTTTTTATATTTTAACAATTGTAAATCATTCCTTAAAATGATATAATTCTATTTATACTTTTATAGGGGGGATTTTACAATGAAATTAGAAAATGCAGACTTATCATCACTATTTTCCAATACTTTAATACCTGATATATTCTTTTCTGAATATTTATCTGAGGCTAGTGGTGACTTTATAAAAGTATATTTATATATGGTATTTTTGTCGAAATATGACAAAGATATTAAAGTAAATGATTTATCTAAGAAACTAGTACTTCCTCTAAAAACAATTCAAGATGCTGTGAAATATTGGGAAGAACAAGGTTTATTAACGAAAAAAAATACTGGTTATATTATAAACAATATGCAAGAAATAGAATTACACAAATTATATAAACCCAAAACTGCTTTATCTGCTGAACAATTGCAAAAATCAACTGAAAATCAAAAACGTGCTAAAGCTATAGAGCATATTAATAATAAATTCTTTTCTGGACTTATGCCTACTACCTGGTATCCAGAAATTGAATTATGGTTTAAAAAATATAATTTTGATGAAGAAGTTATGATAGCTTTATTTAGTTATTGTTTTGATAGATCAGCTCTTCATAAAAATTATGTTCAAACAGTTGCAGAAGCATGGAGCCAGAATAACGTTAAGACTTTCAATGATTTAGACATATACTATCAGAAACAAGAGAAACTTAATATTATAAAAAAATCCATATCAAAAAAATTGGGACTTACTCGTCCTCTTACGCAATATGAACATGGTTATATTGAAAGATGGAATATAGATTATGGGTATGGTATGGATATAATTGAAATTGCGTTAAAGAAAACCACTTCAAAAGCTAACCCTAATTTTGAATATTTAGACAAATTATTAACAGATTGGCATTCGAGAGGATTTAAAACTGCAGATGAGGTTCAAGCATTTTTAAAAAATATGAAGGAAAAAAATAAAAATATAAAGAAATTGGAAAAAGAAACTGGTTATGATAAATATGAGCAAAGAACTTATGACAATTTTGATAGTTTATATGCAAATATAAAATAAAATATTTTATTATATGATATATTTCATTTTTTTGTTACAATATAAAACTATGATATAAAAAAATTAAAGGAGTAATATTGATGGCAGATACAGTTTTAAAAGAAATATTAGCTCAGTATTCTAAAAAGAAAGCCAGTGTAGAACTTGAAGCTGAGCAAAGGAAACAAGAATTATATAGAAATTATCCTAAACTTCAACAAATAGATGATAAGCTAGCATCTCTTGCTATTTCTACTACTAAATCACTTATTAGTAATAATGATAAAAAATTATTAGATGAGTTAAATAAAAATATTATTGAGCTTAAACAAGAAAAAGAAAACTTTTTAAAAAAAATCTACATCCCAAGTGATTATTTTAAGCCCAAATATGATTGTAATATATGTAAGGATACTGGATATATTACTAATGATGATTATACTACTTCTATGTGTGCTTGCTTAAAGCAAAAATTATACAATGAATTATATAATAAGGCTAATATTACAAATTTGGATACACAAAATTTTAATAATTTTACCGATTTATTATATTCTGATGAGGTAAATGAAGAAAAATATCACTCCAAAATTTCTCCTAGAAAAAATATTAATATAATAAAAGATATTTGTTTAAAATTTATTGAGAATTTTGATGATAAAGAGCAAAAGAATTTATTATTTACTGGTAATACTGGTCTTGGAAAAACATTTTTATCAAGTTGTATAGCAAATGAAATTTTGAAAACTGGAAAGAATGTACTTTATCAAACAGCACCAGTTATGTTAGATACAATCATAGATTACAGGTTCGGAAAAACTAAATCAACTAACATTATAGATAATATTCTAAATGTAGATTTATTAATTATAGATGATTTAGGCACAGAATGCATTAATAATATGAAATTTACTGAACTTTTTAATGTAATTAATACACGTTTATTAAATCAAAATAAAATTACCAAAACAATTATATCAACTAATTTAACTTTAAAAAATTTATACTCAAATTACGATGAACGTATTATCTCTAGACTTGTAGGCAATTATGACATTTGTTATTTCTTTGGAGATGATATACGATTTAAAAAAAGGAATTAATATTTTAGGAAGATGGAAGTTAATGAAATATTTGATTTCATTAACTTCCATCTCCTTATTGCATATGAAATTGAATTTCTTATAACTTTAAAAATAGCTGAAATTTCTATTATTTTTGATATTGCTTTCCTTTAGTTTAGAATTCAAATCGGCGTAAACAAATAGCAACTTATGTCTTTTTGTTCTTATTTCTATTCTTCTTGCTTTTCTTCCATAGGAATTGTCTCAATACTTACAACTTTTCCTTCATTAGTTCTCATTAAAGTTACGCCTTGTGTTGAGCGTCCGAGTACACTAATGTCTGCAACTTTTAATCTTATTATAGTTCCTGTGTCTGTTATAAGCATTACATCTTCATCATCTGTTGCAATTCTTATTCCTACAAGATTTCCAGTTTTTGGAGTAACTTTATATGTTGTTACACCTTTTCCGCCTCTTGTTTGCACTCTATATTCATCTAGTTCTGTTCTTTTACCAAATCCATTCTCTGTTATTGTAAGAAGAGTTGCTTTACTTCCTTGGATAATAGATTCCATTCCTATTACAAAATCTCCTTCATCTAATCTAATACCAATAACACCTTGAGATACTCTGCCCATTGGTCTTACATCTTTTTCATCAAATGTAATGCACATTCCTTTATGAGTAACAAGTACTACATTATCTTCTCCATCTGTTAGTCTTACTTGAATTAACTCATCTTCGTCCTTTAATGTTATTCCTATTAAACCACTCTTTCTTACAGACATATATTCATTAAGTGCTGTTTTCTTGATTATTCCATTTTTCGTACCCATTAATAAATATTTTCCTTCTGCAAAATTAGCAATAGGTATAACTGCTGAAATTTTCTCTCCTCCATCTAACATCAATAAATTTACTATAGCTGTACCTTTAGCAGTTCTGCCAGCTTCCGGAATTTCATATCCTCTTAATCTATATACCTTTCCCTTATTACTAAAGAATAATATAGTATCATGAGTTGAACATGTAAAGATTTGTTTTACAAAGTCCTCTTCTCTAGTTGCAATTCCTGTTATTCCCTTTCCTCCTCGTTTTTGGCTCTTATATGTATCAATTGGCATTCTCTTTACATAACCAAAATGAGTTAGGGCAACTACACATTGTTCTTCCTTTATTAAGTCTTCTACATCAAATTCTCCTTCTGCTGCAACTATTTTTGTCTTTCTTTCGTCACCATATTTATCTTTTATTTCTAGTAATTCTTCTTTAATAATATCATAAACAAGTTTGTCACTTGCAAGTATTGCTCTTAAATGCTCAATTAATTTCATTAATTCAGCATATTCTTCTTCAATTTTTTCACGTTGTAAACCTGATAAAGTCTTTAATCTCATGTCTAGTATGGCTTGAGCTTGGATGTCTGAAAGTCCAAATCTTTCCATTAATCTTTCTTTAGCATCATCATATGAATTTCTGATTATTTCAATAACTTCATCAATATTGTCTAATGCTATTTTTAATCCCTCTAAAATATGTGCTCTAGCTAATGCTTTATCTAAGTCAAATTGAGTTCTACGAAGAATAACTGTTTTTCTATGGTCTATATAATACTCTAAACATTGTCTCAAAGTTAAAATTTTTGGTTCTCCGTCAACCAATGCTAGCATTATAACTCCAAATGTATCTTGCATTTGTGTAAATTTAAATAATTGATTCAAAATAACTTGAGCATTTACATCTCTTTTTAATTCAATTACTACTCTTACTTTTTCTTCTCTATCAGATTCATCTCTTACCTCTGATATTCCTTCAATTCTCTTCTCTTTTACTAGGTTAGCTATGTTTTCAATTAATTTTGCTTTATTAACTTGATAAGGTAAAGATCTAACAATAATTCTTTGCTTATTTCCGCTCATTTCTTCTATCTCTGTCTCAGCTCTCATTGTTATTTTTCCTCTACCTGTTGTATATGCTTGTTTTATACCTTCTCTACCTAAAATTAATCCCTCTGTTGGGAAATCAGGTCCTTTTATTATTCCCATTAATTGTTCATCTGTAACATTGTCATCATCTATTATTTTAACAATACCGTTTATGACTTCTGTTAAATTATGTGGTGGTATATTAGTTGCCATACCTACCGCAATACCTGATGAACCATTAATTAAAAGTGTTGGTATTTTTGCTGGTAAAACAGTTGGCTCTTGTAATCTATCATCATAGTTTGGCATAAAATCAACTGTATTTTTCTCTATATCAGTAAGCATTGTCTCGGCAATTTTTGACATTCTAGCTTCTGTATACCTCATAGCAGCTGGAGCATCACCATCTACTGAACCAAAGTTTCCATGTCCATCAATCAAAGGATATCTAAGTGAGAAATCTTGTGCCATTCTTACCATAGCATCATAAACTGATGAATCTCCATGTGGATGGTATCTTCCTAAAACAGAACCTACTGTATTAGCACTTTTTCTATATGGCTTATCTGATGTAATACCATCTTCATACATAGCATATAGAATTCTTCTATGTACTGGTTTTAAACCATCTCTTACATCTGGAAGTGCACGAGAAACTATAACACTCATTGCATAGTCAATATATGAGTTTTTCATCTCTGTTTCAATGTTTCTTTCAATAATTTTTCCTTCATTTTCTTCCATTTTTATTATTCCGTCCTTTCTAATCCGTTATTATAACTACCCTTGTATTATACTATAAAAGGTCTTTATTTTGCAAGTAAAAGAAGCTAATTTTCTCAAAAGAATTAGCCTCTTTTTTTACTATAAAAAATTCCTTCTTCCATAATAAATATGTATTATATCTGCCCTTTTATCTTCTTCATTAATTTTATATAATATAACATAATTCTTAACTAATAGCTTTCTATATATGGTACTTCTTGGCTTTGTAACAACTTCCATACATGAAAAAGGAAATATTGATAATCT
>CALXWQ010000097.1 GCA_944392435.1 uncultured Clostridia bacterium | reverse complement strand
CAAGTATGGAATTTAATGGCATAGGAATAGGTGAAAGTGATTTTAGAGGATTAAGAATACGAAATAATTACTATATAGATAAAACAATGTATATAAAAGACATAATAGATAATCAGAGTAGAGTAATACTAATAACAAGGCCACGTAGATTTGGAAAGACATTAAATATGAGCATGCTAAGGTACTATTTTGATTGTGATGTGAAATTTTCAAAAGAAATATTTGAAGGCTTAAAGATAATGGAGCAAGATGAAAAGTATACATCAAAATTAGGAGCATATCCATGTTTATATTTAACATTAAAAGATGTAAATGATTCAAATTATGAAAAAATGATACTTGGATTAAAAACAGCAATATTAGATATGTATAGAGAGCATAGGTATTTGCTAGAGAGTGATAAAATATATGAAGATGAAAAAGCAAAAATAATGGATATTCTATATGCAAGAGAGGATGAAGTGGCATTAAAAAATAGCATAAGGGAGATAAGTGGATATTTATATAGATATTATAACAAACCAGTAATGTTATTTATAGATGAATATGATGTACCGATACAATCAGCATATGTAGAAGGATACTATGAAGAAGCAATAAAATTCTTGAAAACATTCTATGGAACAACATTTAAAGACAATCCATATTTAGAAAAAACAGTACTAACAGGAGTAAGTAGAGTAGCAAAAGAAAGTATATTTAGTGGAGCAAATAATTTTAAAGTATTTACCGTGTTAGATAAAGAATTTGCAGATGATTTTGGAATAACTAGTGAAGAAATGGACAAAGTAATATCGGATTTTGATGTACAAGATGATAAAGAAGAAATAAAGAAATGGTATGATGGATATAGAATAGGAAATGTAGAAGGAATATATAACCCATGGAGTATATTAAATTACCTAACCGATAAAGAATTAAAACCATATTGGGTAAATACTAGTTCAAATGATTTGATAAAACTCACATTAAAGAATTCAACAACAGTAAAAGAGAAAATAGAAAGATTACTAAGAGATGAGACAATAGAAGTACCAATAAATCTAGAAACAATAATAGTAGGAATAGAGAACAACGAGGATAATATATGGGGATTGATGCTAGGTACGGGGTACTTAAAAATAGTAGAAACAGTTGATTTAGTAGAGGGGATATATAAGGTACAACTTCCAAATTATGAGATAAAGAGTCTATTTCAAGGAATAGTAAGAGATTGGTTTAATGATAAAGTTCCAGGTAATAATCTAAAAAGCATACTAAAAGATTTAATAGAACTAAACTTAAGTGAATTTGAGAAGAAGTTTAATAGACTAGTAAGAGAAATGTTTAGTTATATGGATGTAGGAGAAGATACAGCAGAAAATTTCTATCATGCATTTGTATTAGGAATGTTAGTAGGATTAAAAGATAGTTACTATGTAAATTCAAATAGAGAATCAGGAATGGGAAGATATGACATAATGCTAGAGCCACAGGATAAAAATGGCAACAGCTTTATAATAGAGTTTAAAGTAGCAGATGACATGGAAGAAAGTACAATAGAGGAAGTAATAGAAAATGCAAAGAAACAAATAGAAGAAAGGGATTATGAAAGCAATTTAAGAGAAAGAGGATTTACAAATATAACAAAAATGGTTTTTGCATTCAAAGGAAAAGAAAGTAAAATGAAGGTTGTATGATTAGATAAATAATATAATAGTGTTTCACAAAAATCAAATGTATATTTTTCGAATTTTATGTACATTGCTGTCTAAGCCTAAAAAGGCTCGTTTAATCGCTGCGCGGTACTATAGAATATCTTAAAATATACATTTAATTTTTATGAAAATAGAAAAATAATGTAGATATTGTGACAAATATATTACAATTGTGTTACAAATAGTAAAAACTACTTGATAAAAATAAAGAAATAATGTAGAATAACAGAAGTCAGAGAAGTTTGTAATACATATAATTATATTATTTACATTAATTTGCTCGGCTCAATACGAAGTTTAAGAAATTGTAAGCAAATTTTATGGCACCCTTCCGCAAGTGTGCGAACTCTTTCCATAAAATTAACAAACAATTTCTAAAACTTCTCCAATCACATTCGCAATTAATTCCAATAATATAATTATATGTATTACGAACAGGAAAGTAAGAAGTACAATTATGGAGTGCATATTAATAATTTTCGAAGCATAGAAAGTAAAAGTAATAATGGAAAATTAAAACACAAAAAATAACACGATAAGAGAAAGGAAAGTGAAAGAGATGGCAAATAAAACGAAGGATGAAAAGCTTGAAACTGTAGAGAGAGAGAGAGAGAGAGAGAGAGAGCTATTCTAGAAAAATAGACTTTTTTTGTCGTGTGCTATATAGTATTTGTAAAAATACAATAAAAACGGATAGGCTATTGAAGAAAAGTCAAAAAGGCGAAGCTGAGGTAGCCTATCCTTTTATAAGTTAAAAATGCACCCAAAAACAAATGCAACAAAAACAAGATAATCTGAAGTAGAAAAATTAAAAGGTAAAAAAATCTAGTAAGTAATCTATGAAAAGAAAAAGGAGAGATGTACCAATGCATCTAATAGCAAAGTTTAATTTATTGAGAAATTTAAAACCATACAACAGTAAGAGACGAAAGAAACTCCGAAAGATAATAGAAAATAAGGATAAGTATGCATAAAAAATAAAAAAATAGGTAAAAATAGAAATAAATAAAAAAATAGTAAAAAATACGAGGAGGAAATAAAGATGAGTCAAAGTGCAAAAACAACAAACAAAAAGAAAAATAAA
>CALXWQ010000096.1 GCA_944392435.1 uncultured Clostridia bacterium | reverse complement strand
AATTTAATAGATTTAGTCAACGAGCTACGCTATGCAGGAGCAGAAGCAATTTCTATTAATGAGCAAAGAGTCCTAGCTACAACAGAGATAATTGATATGGCTGAATATACATATATCATGGTAAATTTAGAAAGAATACAAGGACCTTATACAATTAAAGCAATTGGAAATAAAGAACAATTGTCAAGTATATTAAACATGAAGGGAAGCGGATTCATAGATAGAGCTAAATCAAATGGCTTAAATGCTAGCTCGAAGATGGAAAACAAGGTTGAAATACAAAAATATAAAGGTGAATTCGAAATAAAATATATGACTGAGCAAATTAGTGAAGAATAAAATTATAAAAAAGCAGGAGGTTATTATGATTTTTGGAGCAATAATATTAGGTTGTGTGGTAGGAACATTGATTGGAATAAATATGCCAATGATTTCATATACATATTCAGGTTATTTAGCAATTGCGATAATTGCAGCTTTAGATTCTGTATTTGGTGGAATAGCTTCTACATTAAAGAAAAATTTTGATTTAAAAATATTTGTATCAGGATTTTTTGGAAATGCAATACTTGCAATGTTATTAACATATTTAGGCCAAAAACTAAATGTAGACATTTATTTGGCAGCAATTGTAGTGTTTGTAGGCAGAATGTTCAATAATTTAGGTATAATAAGAAGGTATTATATCGAAAGATGGGGAAAAAACAAAGAAAAAGTCGAAGAACATAAAATAAAAAAAGAGGAAAAAAAGACCGTTAAAGATTAGAAACTTAGGGACACAACTATTATAAGTTATGTTTCAAAAATATTACAAAAATATTACAAAAATATTACAAATCCTATTGACTTTTTTTTCAAAATGTAATATCCTAATGAACAAATAGTAGCTTTAAAAAAATGGAGGAATGAGCCTTGGCTATAGGAGATATAATCGTAGGAATGGACATTGGAACTTCAAAAGTAAGCTTGGTTATTGGAGAAGTCAATAATTTTAACCAAATAGAAGTCCTATGTACAACAAGTTGTAAATGTAAAGGTATAAAAAAAGGAAAAATAGTAGATGAAAATGAAATTGTATCAGCTATCTCAAAACTAATAAAAGAGGCTGAAAATGAAACCGAAATGGAAATAAATTCAACATATGTAACAATACCTGGAAAATATGTAACCATTGTTCAAAATAGTATTACAAAAGAAGCAAAAGACAAATATGCTGGAATTTCAGGAAAGGATGTTACAACAGCCATCTCTCTTGTAAAAGATATAGATGTTCCAGAAGGAATGCAAATAATAGACATTGTTACAGACGAATTCATATTAGATAATGGAAAAATTGTACAAGATCCAGTTGGAAGTTTAAGTTCTAGTTTCGCTGTAAAGGCACAAATAGTTCTAGCAGAAAAAGACTACATGAAACAACTAGCATCTATATTTAGAAAAGCCGATATAGATATAGATGGGCTAGTTCCAATAACACTTGCAGAAAGAACTTTAGTTTTAGATGGAAATGAATTAAACGATAATGTTATGCTATTAGACATAGGAGCTGGAAATACTGAAATAGGTATATTCGAAGGATTATCTTTTTCATATACAAATACTATCCCTTTGGGTGGGGACAGTATTACAAATGATATAGCTTTAGTACTAAACATATCAAATGAAGAAGCTGATAGATTAAAGCGCCAATATGGTTTAGCATTAAAGTCTTTTATAGATAATGACAATGAAATATTGTTAAATACATGCAAAGATGAAAACAGAAAAGTAATAAAAAGCTCTGAATTAATAGAAATAATAGAAGCTAGAATTGAAGAAATATTTTCATTAGTAAACAAAGATATTACAGCACAAGGAATAAAACCTAGGATAAATAATGTTATATTAACTGGACAAGGAATCACAAATATTAACAAAAGCGATGTCGCAGGAAAAATAATTTTAAATATACCTGTAAAAATATCTACAGGTAGATTAATAAGCACTGTGAGACCAGAATATAGAACAGCATATTCTTTAGTAAGATATATTGCATCAAGACCTTTTGCAAAAAATTTATCAAGTAGTATTGATTCAAAATCTAAAGAAAATATTTTTCAAAACATAATAGAAAGAATTAAAGAGTTTTTTTATTCTTGATTTTAAAAATACATAATAGATTATCAAAATATGTTAGAAATTATAACTTATAAAAAGTTAATATATAAATTTTAATAAATGTGGAGGAGGATAAGCAGTATGTTCATGGATAATAATAACACTGACGAAAATGTGATGTTAGATGGAACAGCTACAATTAAAGTTATAGGAATAGGTGGCGCTGGAAACAACGCTGTAAATAGAATGGTTGATTCAGGAATAAAAGGTGTTGAGTTTATTACAGTAAATACAGATAGACAAGCTCTACTTTTATCAAAAGCTCCATCAAAAATACAAATAGGAGAAAAAATAACAAGAGGATTAGGAGCAGGTGCTAATCCAGATATAGGAGCACAAGCAGCAGAAGAAAGTAAATCAGAAATTGCAGAAGCATTAAGAGGAGCAGATATGGTATTTGTTACAGCTGGAATGGGCGGTGG
This sequence comes from uncultured Clostridia bacterium, assembly GCA_944392435.1. Taxonomy (GTDB): domain Bacteria; phylum Bacillota; class Clostridia; order TANB77; family CAG-508; genus CALXVA01. The sequence continues at coordinate 791 of CALXWQ010000096.1, read as the reverse complement.
AACAGGTACAGGTGCAGCCCCAATAGTTGCAGCTACTGCAAAAGAGATGGGAATATTAACAATAGGTGTTGTTACAAAACCATTTACATTTGAAGGGAAAAAACGTCTATCACAAGCAGAACGTGGAGTAGAAAGTCTAAAAGGAAAAGTAGACACATTAGTAGTAATTCCAAATGACAAATTATTACAAATAATAGATAGAAAAACATCAATTGTAGAAGCATTTAAAATGGCAGATGATGTACTAAGACAAGGTGTTCAAGGTATATCAGACCTAATAGCAATTCCGGGACTTGTAAACTTGGATTTCGCTGATGTTAAAACAATTATGTTAAATACAGGTATGGCACATATGGGTATTGGTAGAGCATCAGGAGAAAATAGAGCTGAAGATGCTGCAAAACAAGCTATCCAAAGTCCATTACTAGAGACATCAATAGAAGGAGCAAGAGGAGTTATAATAAATATTACAGGTGGAACAAACTTAGGATTACATGAAGTAAACACAGCAGCAGAACTTGTACAAAGAAGTGTAGACCCAGAAGCAAACATCATCTTTGGTGCAGTTATAGATGAAAGCCTAGATGAAGACATAGTTATAACAGTAATAGCAACTGGATTTGAAAAAGAGCCAGGAATGGCTGGAAATATACCAGTAAGTGAAATAGTAGATAAAGCTTGGGACAAAAAAATAAATTCTATACCAACTCCAGCAGATAATTCAAATTCTGCTGACAACCTAGATATACCTTCATTCTTAAGAAATAAGAGAGGAATGAACAAATAAGAAT
>CALXWQ010000095.1 GCA_944392435.1 uncultured Clostridia bacterium | reverse complement strand
CCGCAAACAGGGCGTCGGCCTGTGCCTTCAAATCCGCGTCCATGCGGATGCTGATGTTTGTAGTATTTCCAGCCATATCATCAACCCCTTTCTGTTGGCACTTTTAGTATATTCCATTTGCACGAAGAAAACAATATTTTGCACGAATATTTAACAGTAAATTCATTGAAGGAGGTCGCTGTATGAAGCAGATTATTTTACCCGGCACTGTCCACTTGAAATATTCACCTGCTCCTTGCCCTCTTGCAGCCAGAACCGGCAGACGCGCCCACCGGCCCGGAGCCGGAGACCCATGCCTGCCAGGGTTGCGGCAACTGCGGCGGGTGATGAGCGGTGTGGGCAACGACCTCCTATGCGGACATCTCCGCCTTGGCACTGGAGGGCGTGACCTGGGCTGTGAATGCCGGTCTGCTTAACGGCAAGGGCAACGGCATCCTCATCCCCATCGGCAATGCCACCCGCGTAGAAGTGGCACAAATCCTGATGGACTTCTGCGAGAATATCGTGGAGTAAAGAGAGTACAGAGTTAACCATCAAGAGGGCGCTCCAGCTGGAGCGTCCCCTTTTTGATGATAGGGATCTTGCGTGATTCTGCGGGACATAGGCGTACCTCTGTGTAGGAACCTGCCGCCGGCATAAGGCACAGGAAATCTCTGCTCACATCCTTCTGTCTGCAAACCGTTTTGACAAACTCCAGCAGCTCTGATGACAGCATGGGATGTCGCTCCTATTTTGATTTACAAACGGCTTAGCAACTTTTCTTTGCAAACGCAATCGGATTTTGTAAAAAAGAAGTTGAATTTTCAAAATAAGTCGGGAGGGATTACGGTTCAGGCCGTAATCCCTCCCTTCGTCTCCAGAAGCCACAGCTCGATCAGCTTCCCATAGCGGAGCAGCACCTCCACCCAGGGCTGGTGCAGTGGGTTGGATTCCCCGGTCTGGGAGAACTGTTCCAGCTGGACATAGAGGGCCTTCTATAAAGCCCAGAATACGTAAACCAGAGATACACTTACATTCTTTTGACTGCCCGGTAGAGCGTGGTCCTCCTGATGCCGGTCAGCTCTTCGATCTCCGCCATGGTGTGCTTTCCGGCCGCGTAGAGCTTCAACGCCTGCTGGAGCTTATGCTGGTCGCACCTGGGCCTTCCACCCTTCCTACCGCGGGCCCTAGCTGCTCTCAGGCCCTCACGGGTGCGTTCTGCGATCACATCCCGCTCAAACTGGGCCAAGGCGGACATGAGGGTGAACAGCAGCTTGCCGGTGGGCGTGCTGGTGTCGATCTGCTCCTTGAGGCTGACCAGCTGTACGCCTTTTTCCCTCACCAGTTCCACCAGCTCGATCAGATCCTTGGTGCTCCTACCCAGCCGGGACAGTGATTCCACAATGACCGTATCCCCCGGCGCTATGTGGGAGAGCAGCTTGTTCAGCTCCGGCCTGTCCCGCTTGGTGCCGGTCATCTTCTCCTGGAAGATGATTTCCGCCCCCTGCTGGCGGAGCATATCCAGCTGCCGCTCCAGGTTCTGGTCTGTGGTGGATACCCTGGCATAGCCGATCTTTTGATGGTTCACAGCTTCAGCCCTCCCCGCAGGAGCTCCAGGATGATGCGGACGGCCAGGTAGAAGCCCCGGTCGAACTCCATCCGCCGCTCCCACTCGTGGTAGCTGTCCTGCCTGTCCAGAAACGTCTGCCACTTCTCCCGGAGCTCCTGGGGGATGCGGACGTTTATATCTTCCCTGGCATCGATCACCCTCTCCCCCGCCTCGGCGTACTGGTACGCCTCCTCCTGCTCCATGGGGATGTTTAACTCGCTCTCAAAGAGCCACTTCAAAATGGATTCCATATTGCTTCCTCCAGTTTCAAAAAGGTATGGGTATTGCGGCATAGATTTTGGTACGGGTTTTGGGACGAAAACAGGGGCCGGAGAGGGTGATTTTAATCCCTTTCGGCCCCTGTTCCAAAAACCTTCGTTATTGATCCGGCAGGCAGAGGATACGTCCGCCGATGTTGAGGAACAGCTCCGGGCGGGCAAACCGCTTTTCATAGCGCGCGGCCTGCTCCTCGGTCAGGCTCTCCAGCGTGTCGCTGTCCGGCGGGGCTCCGCACAGGAAGAAGGCGCCGCACACGATGTCATAGATTCTGCCGTCCGCGTCCCGCAGAGCTCTATTGAGCGGCAGACCCAGCAGCTTCCCCTCCTCGCTGCACACCAGGGCCACCGGTTCGCCAAAGGGATAGAGGATCTGGATGGAACCGCCCACGACTTTCTGCATCTCCTCCAGACGGTGGTTCAACTCCAGACGCCGGGGCACTTTCCCTGGTTCAATCATCAGTACAAACATGTCAGATCCTCCCCTCCACAGTCATACAGCATCTCCTCGATCTCGTCGATAGTCCAGCCGTCGGCCAGCATGGCGTCGATTTCCTCCCCACCATAGCCGAAGGATGCCGCGATATTTTTCAGTTGCCGCAGATACTGACGCTCCACCCGGCTGGCATGAGGCACACACAAGCGGGCTCCCCTCCGGTTGAAATACCAACCTGAAAAACAGATGCCCTCCCAGGCAAAGTGTTCAGACAGGCGGGCCCCATCCGGTGTGATCCAGAGGATCTCTCCACCGTCCACCGTGATCTTTTTAGAGGGCTCCCGGTTCAGCCAGAGGTCGTTCAGGGCCATCCTCAGAATGGCCTCTGTGGACGCATAGACATACAGCCCCAGAGATGGGAACTGGAGCAGGCAGAGCGGATTGTCCCCCTTGACAAAGTAGAAGTTGTCCTGCTCGTCCAGCACCGTGAACACAAAAGAGCCCTCCACCGCCTCCGCCATGGTTTTCAGGCTGGCCGGTGTGAGGGCTCCTTGCTGTTCAATGAGCTGGACAGCTATATAGCTGTCCGTCTCGATGTTGGTTCTGGGCAGTTTCTTTTCTTGCCGGAGGACGTGATCATTATACAGAACTCCGTTATGGGCCAGGGCAAACTTGGTGCCGGGCACCTTCCCGGCAAAGGGATGGTTGTTCCGGTTGAATTTTGCCTTTCCCTGAGTGGTCATGCGGCTGTGGCCCATAACGACATAGGCATCCTCCGGGATAAAGAGGTTCAGCTTGTGGGCTGGTCCGGGGCGCTTGCAGATGTGGAGACTGCCGCCGGAGTTGTAGGCCACCCCCGCGGCGTCGGTGCCTCTGGCCTCACTCTCCACCGCCAGGGCACGCATCAGCTGCCCCTTCTGTCGTCCTGTGAGGCGGTGGCTATAATCAATCAGTCCAAACAGGCAGCACATCAGTCCTCCACCCCCGCTTCCACCGGCTCGTTCACATAGAGCCGCCGCTCCTTGAGGTACTGCACCAGCTCCGGGAACTTGTCCATCGGGATGCCGGCCACAAAGGAAGTCCAGGGTACGGCCTTCAGCTCCTCGTCCGTAAGGCATACCGCCAGATCGCAGATGCGGTCCAACAGCTCCAGGGTGGCGAGAATGGTGTTGGCCTTCAGGGTGCCCCGGAACATGCGGAACTCCACTGTGGCGGAGTTCTGGAGGTTGACGCAGGTGTACCGGCCTCCGTGGTAGCCCTTCTTGGCGAAGTCCAGAATCTCCATGGGCTGTTCCTTGTAGCCGTAGCGGGCCGCCCA
>CALXWQ010000094.1 GCA_944392435.1 uncultured Clostridia bacterium | reverse complement strand
ATTGTGATAATGCAAATGATAATACAAACAATGGCAGAGAGGCAACTTTTACATTAACTAGTACTCAAGCAGAGCCAGTATTGTTTCTAACAAATAGAAACAGTAATCCAAATTGCAACAACTGGAATATACGAAATGGAGTTTCTAACAACAATTGTTGTTGCAGAAGGAGATAAAAAAGACAAATATTACAATTATATTACAATAATATTAAATTTTTGTTACAAAAGTTTAATATTATTGTTTTTTTGTATAAATTGTTGTACAATAGTAATATAAATATTTTGTAGAAAAATGGGAGGAATAATATTATGGCAATGAATCCAATGCAAAGAAAGGCAAATAATTCATTTTTATTAGGAATTTTAATAACTTTACTTATTACAGGTATAATTATAGCGTTTTTGATATTTCAAGTAATGAAGTTAAATAAAGAAAAACAAGATACAGAGGCTACTTTGACAGATGTCTATGTTTTAACTGAAGATGTAAAATCTGGTCAAATTATTACTAATGACTTGTTTGTAAAACAGAAGGTGTTTTCAACAACAGTACCTTCAAATGCAATAAAAGAAGACATATCAATTTTAAGTTCATATTTTTTAGCAGATGAACAAGGAAATCAAGCATATACAGGATATAAAATAAAAGATGATAGCAATTTGTTAGGAAATGAATTTATTAAAGATAGTGATGGATATATAATTCTTTCAAAGGCTCAATATGACAGTGTGAGCGAACAAGCAAACGAACAGCAAATGGCTAGCTTTGGAGCAGAACAAGCACAGTATATTCCAAGACAAATTGATAGAGGAAACAACAACATGGTTAATGTGAACTGTGAAATAAAAAAAGATGAAAATACAGAAGACTATTACATACTTGTACCTACTATATCAGGAACAACTACTAGTTACACAAAAGAAATCTTAGAGACAATGCCTTTATTAGCAAAAATAAATATGAATGCAAATACAGTAATAACTGCAGATATGATATCAGAAGGACAATTATCAACAGATGATCTTAGAACACAAGAATACAATGTAATTACTCCTATGACTCAATTAGTAACAGGAGATTACATAGATGTTAGATTAAGAACATCTGATGGTAGAGATTTACTTGTACTTTCAAAAAAAGAAATTACAATACCAGAATTAGAAGATGGAACAGTTTCTGCAACAAACATGTTAATGAATTTAACAGAAGAAGAAACTCTAGTTATGAGCTGTGCTATTGTTGAAACATATAAAATGGAAGGTGCAAAATTATATGCTACTAAATATGTAGAGCCAGGTATTCAATCAGCTGCAACACTTACATATGTACCAAATGATGAAACAAAAGCACTTATAGAAAGAGATCCAAACATTGTACAAGAAGCAAAAACAAAACTATTAAATGTACTAAATGGAAATACATCATTAGTAAGACCAGGTATAAATAGTGCAATAAACAATGAAGATGCAGCAAGCAGTGTTACTTCAAAAACAGAAGAAGAAATAACAAGTCTTCAAGAAGAAAGAGAATCATATGTAGAATCATTAATTGAATAAATAATCTGAAACAATATTTACATAGTGGTTATATAAAAATATAATCACTATGTAAATAAGAATAATTATAAATATATAAATTGTATTTTTTATTATGGCAGGAGGATAACATGAAAAAAATAAGCTTTATTGGTTCATATGACAAAACAGATTTAATATTATATATAGCAAAAATTTTAGTTGCAATGGATAAAAAAATATTAATGGTGGATTCTACTATTAATCAAAAAGCAAAGTACGTAGTTCCAGTTATAAAACCAACTAGAGCTTATGTTACTGATTTTGAGGGAATAGACGTGGCAGTAGGATTTAAAAACTTTAATGAAATAAAAGAGTATTTGGGAATGCCTATACATGCAGACTTACCATATAATATGGCACTACTAGACATAGATAATTATGAAAGTATATCGGAATTTAATATTACGAACGAAGATAAAAACTATTTTGTTACGGGATTTGATTTATATACATTGAAAAGAGGTTTAGAAATACTAAGTGGTCTTACACAAATTTTGAATTTGACAAAAGTATTATTTTCAAAACATATGAGCAAAGAAGAAGATGACTATTTAAACTATTTATCTTTAGGATATAAAATAGTATGGAATGAAGATAGAGTATATTTCCCTTTTGAAAACGGAGACCAGACTGTTATTGCAGAAAATCAAAGAGTTGCAAAAATAAAATATAGAAAATTAAGTGATCAATTCAAAGAATCACTAATATATATTGTTCAACAAATACTAGACCAAGATGAATATTCAAAAATGAAAAAAATATTTAGACAATTAGAGAAAGATGTGTAAAAAAGAAAGGACGGAATTTGTAAGATGGCAGTTATAACTTTTAAAAGCAATGAACAGAAAGAAACAGGACAAACTTTATCATTAGTAGCTACAGCAACTCAAATGGCAATTGAACATAGCTATAAAATTTTAATTGTTTCAACCAATTTTAAAGATCAGACTTTGGAGAATTGCTTTTGGGAATTAGACAGATTAAACAAACCCATAATTAATAATCAAGGGCATGCAACAGTTGGAGTAGATTCTGGTATCGAAGGTCTAATAAAAGTTTTAGCAAGCAATAAAACGAGTAATGAAATTGTAAAAAACTATTCTAAAACTGTACTTAGAGACAGATTGGATGTAATATTATCCCCTATTACAGAAGACTATCAAGAGTATACTAATATTGCAAGCAACTATCCAGAAGTACTAAAAATGGCAGATCGATACTATGACTTAGTTTTTGTAGACCTGTCTAATAGAATGCATGAACAAGAAGCACAGAGCATAATAGATGTATCAGATGTTGTAATAGTAAGCTTAACACAGAGACTAAAGAACATAAATGATATATTAGAATTAAGAGAAAATGATGAGTTTTTCAAGAAAAGAAATGTAATGCTTCTCTTGGGCAGATATGATGCACATTCAAAATACAATATAAAAAATGTAACAAGATATATGAAAGAAAAAAAGCAAATGCTTGCGATACCATACAATACATTATATTTTGAGGCTTGCTCAGAAGCAAAAGTAGTAGATTATTTCTTAAGATTAAAAAATATAGATGAAACTGATAGAAATCATACATTTATAAGCGAAGTCAACAGAGCAGATGACGCAATAATATATAAATTACAGGAATTGCAAATGAAGATTTAATCCTTGGAAAGGAGAAAAATATGGAAAACATATTATTGATAGTAATAGTTGTATTAATAGCATTTATGTTACTGATTCATTTTATTAAAAAAAGAAAAAATGAAGAAAAAGAAGATGTACTAGAGGTAGATGACAAAACATATACACTAGATAAAATGATTGAATTTGTAAAGAGAAGACTAGATGAAATTACAAAAATAAACCTTTATGATATAGGACTTTCAGAAGAAGAGTTAAAAAGAAGAAAAAACAAAAAATATGAGCTAAAAAGAGCATTAAAAGGTTGTACATATGGAGATGTGAATGACAAAAAATACATTAAAGAGTTAATTTATGACTTACTATATAAAGAATATGGAGTAGATGAAACTAATGTTTCAAAAGCTATACCTTTTGATGTGCCTTCTCTTTTGACTGCACAAGATAAATTTGAAATTATACTTTATATGTATAAAAATCAATTTGGATATGAAGCATTAGGTCAAATTATAAAAAAATATAATCTAGACCAACTAAAGTATGTTGATGGAGAGGCAAAACCTTCTTATGTTATAACAGAAGATGAAATAAATGATATATATGAGAAAGAAAATTTTGTTTTAACTCTTGAAGACAAAATAAATGTTGTAGTACAAAGAATTTACCAAAAATACAAAGGATATAGTAGTATAGACGAAATTAGAGATATGAATATAGATGGTGTATCTGGTGGTGTATCTGGACTTCCAGAATCATTCTTAAGCCAAGTTGCGCAAACAGATGGAGACTATTTAAGTCAAATTGCAGAACATAAAGTTCCACGTGCTTGTGATAGTATTTGGATTATGTATGCAGGTAAATCTATAAGATTAGCATTTTTATCATTTGGCTCAGAAGCAGAATTAAAAAGAGTATGTCAAAATATTTATAAATACAACAATCCAGGACAGCTTTCTGATACAAATGGATACAAAATCAATGAAATGAAAGATGGTTCTCGTGTCGTTGTTGTTAGACCAAGCATGTCAGAGACATGGGCATTCTTCGTAAGAAAGTTCGACGTAAAACGAGCAACACTAGAACAAATTGTACGTTTCCCAGGAAAAGAGGAAGCAATAGAACTTTTAAAGTATTTAGTAAAAGGAGCAAGAATTATATCACTAACTGGTGAGCAAGGTTGCCGGAAAAACAACAATGCTTATGGCCATGATAGAGAACATATACGAAACTATGAACCTTCGTATTACTGAGACAGCATTCGAGCTTCACTTAAGAAAAATATATCCAACAAGAAATATTCTTTCAATGCGTGAGACAGAAACAGTTTCTGGACAAGACTGTTTGGACGTTCAGAAAAAGACTGATGG
>CALXWQ010000093.1 GCA_944392435.1 uncultured Clostridia bacterium | reverse complement strand
GGAGCTCCCTGCTCCGCTCAGCTATTTTAATTAGAAGCTCCCTGCGCGGACTTATAATTCATATTAACCATTATCTAGTAACCATAAATTAAAAAAATTTAAAAAAATTTCTCAAAATGATTGACAAAAAATGTAAAAGCTGGTAATATATACCATATTAATTCTAATGGATTTTGTTCAAAATCTAAATTTTCACAAAAAAGAGGTAAAAATGTTATCAATAGTAAAAAGTATGTCTTTACAAGGATTAGAAGGCTTTCTTGTTGATGTCCAAATAGATGTCTCAGCAGGTATGCCTAACTGGGAAGTAGTAGGTTTGCCAGATGCTACAGTAAAAGAATCAAAGGAAAGGGTAAGAACAGCAATTAAGAATTCTGGTTACGATTTCCAGAGTAGGAGAATTGTTATTAATCTTGCTCCAGCAGATACAAGAAAAGAAGGGTCATTTTTTGATTTGCCAATAGCCATAGGAATTTTGTTAGATTTTCAAGAAATTAAGTGGCAAGATTTAGCAGATACTGTATTTATAGGAGAATTGTCACTAAATGGTAATATAAATAAAATAAATGGAATTCTACCAATGTGTATTGAAGCAAAAAAATTAGGAATAAAAAGAGTAATACTCCCAGAGGAAAATGCAAAAGAAGCTGCTATTGTAAATGGATTGAAAGTTATAGGAGCTACTAATTTAAGAGAAGTAGTAGAATACTTAAATGAAGAAGAAGAGATAAAGCCAACAGAGACAAATATACAAGATGTATTCTATAAACAACATAAGTATTCATTTGATTTTTCAGAAGTAAAAGGACAGGAAAATATAAAAAGAGCATTAGAAGTAGCAGCAGCACGGTCGGGCATAATTTACTTATGGTTCGGAACGCCACGGATCTGGCAAAACAATGTTGGCAAGAAGGATTCCATCAATTTTACCAGATTTAACATTTGAAGAAGCTTTAGAGATTACTAAAATTCATAGTATTGCAGGATTACTTTCGAAAGATAAACCTATTCTTTTAGAGAGACCATTCAGGTCACCACATCATACAGTTACAATTAATTCTTTAATTGGCGGAGGGAAAATCCCTAAACCAGGAGAAATTAGTTTGGCTCATTTTGGAGTTTTGTTCTTAGATGAATTACCAGAGTTTAATAAAAATACATTAGAAGTTTTAAGAGGACCACTAGAAGATAGAGAAGTTACAATAAGTAGAGTTAATGCAAGTTTAACATATCCTTGTAATTTTATGTTTGTTGCATCAATGAACCCATGCCCATGTGGATTTTATGGGTCAAAAGATAAAGAATGTACATGTACTCCTGAAGCAATTTCACGATATATGGGAAGAATAAGTGGTCCACTTTTAGATAGAATAGATATTCAAGTAGAAGTAACCCCAGTGAAGTATCAAAAATTAGAAAGTACAGAAAGAGTAGAAACATCAGAAGAAATTAAACTTAGAGTAAATAAAGCAAGAAAAATACAACTTGAAAGGTACAAAAAGCATGGTATATTTTCTAATTCTGAATTAACACCCCATCTAAGTAATATATATTGCAAACTGAATTTGAAATCTAAAGAGATTATACAAAATGCATTTGAAAGATTAGGATTAAGTGCAAGAGGGTATGGACGAATATTAAAGGTAGCAAGAACAATTGCAGACTTAGATGAAAAAGAAGACATTGAAGAAAAGCATATTGCAGAAGCAATACAATATAGGAGCCTTGATAGAAAGTATTGGAAGTAGATTTAGCTGAAAAGGATTACAATTTTTCCTTCACCAAATTTTATTTAAAAGTCTTACATACCTAAAGTATGTGACCTTGGATAATTAAATAAAATTTTCATAGCACAAAATAAATTTTTTTAAGTTGCATAGATAGGTCAACAATTTTTTTTATAAAAAGTGAAAGGGTTAAAAAGTATAATGGAAATAATAAAAATAGACATGGAAGATGCAAAATATCCTCAAAGATTATTAAAAGTAAAAAATTTTCCTACAGAAATTTATGCTATAGGCAATATGGATTTATTAAATTCTAAGTTTATGGTGGGTATTGTTGGATCAAGAAGATGTACAGAATATGGAAGAAGAGTTGCAAATGAATTTGCAAAAGCACTTTCAGAAAAAGAAATTTGCGTGGTCAGTGGAATGGCAATAGGAATAGATGGAATATCACATAATTCTGCAATTGAAGAAAAAGGAAAAACAATAGCTGTTTTAGGATCAGGCCTTAAATACATTTATCCACAAGAAAATGAATGGCTTTTCCACAAAATAATAGAAAAAGGTGGATGCATTATTTCTGAATATCCCCCTGATACAGAACCAGATAATAAGAATTATCCAATTAGAAACAGAATTATAAGTGGTATTTCAGATGCAGTGCTTGTAGTAGAAGCAATTCATAGAAGCGGAAGTACTATAACAGCAAAGTATGCAAAAGAAGAAGGAAAATTGGTATACGCTATTCCAAACACAATTTATGAAAGTACAGGAGTAGGGACAAATAGGCTATTGCGAGAGGGAGCAATTTTAGTAACAGATCCAATGCAAATAGTACAAGATTTAAACCAACTGTATAACAGAGAAGAAAATAGTAAAGATTTTATAAATGGAAAGAATGCTGTAAAAGATAGCGAAGTATGTGAAAGTAGAAGAAATAAAACTAGAAGTAAAGTAAAAAAATTAATGATTAACAATGATAAAAAAATAAAAGAAAACAATATAATAGAAAAAAGTAGAGAAAATAAGCAAGTGAAAAAAGAACAACAAGAAAGCATAAGTATGGATAATGTAACAATAAAACAAATAATTCCAAAAGAATATGTAGAGGTATATAGAATACTTACAAATGAACCTGTGCATATTAATGAAATAGCCAAAAAAATGAATAAACAAGTTTTTGAAGTAACTTCAATAATTACAATGATGGAAATAGAAGGATATGCATATCAACCAAAAACAAATTATTTTTCCAGAAACATTAATACGACTATATGAAATTGCGTATTGTTTTACTATTTACAATAGGTATTAAATTTGAACAAAGTATTCAACGATATTCGTTACTTTAAAACGAGGTAAATACAAAGTAATATATAATAAAGGTATGTAGCAGTATAATTACAAATAAAGAATAATTACAAATTCTCTATATCTTCTTTGACTTATTTATATGCATAATTA
>CALXWQ010000092.1 GCA_944392435.1 uncultured Clostridia bacterium | reverse complement strand
GATGAAGCTGTATCAAAATATAATGTTACAGCAGTACAATGCAGTTTAATAGGATACATCTTTGCTAAAAGCAAAGTAGGCAATGTTTATGCAAAAGATATAGAAAGTAGATTTAACATGAGAAGGGCAACTGTTGCAGAAATTTTGAGCTTGATGGAAAAGAACGGACTTATAGAGAGAAAATCTATGAGTGAAGATGCGAGATTAAAAGAAATTACTTTAACTGATAAGTCATTAGAAATAAAGAATAGCATTGAAAAAGAGATAAAAAAGGTAGAAAAGAATTTAAGAAAAGGTTTAACACAAGAAGAATTAGAAAATTTCATGAAAATATTAGAGAAGATGTCTAAAAATTTAGAATAGTAGTTGGTTAAAGCTTATGTAAAAAACATAAGCAATGGGAGAAAGACCACCAATTGCACAACTAAGAAAGGAGTATTATAGATGATAAAAAAATTAGCAAAATATGTAAAAGATTATAAAAAAGCAGCTATTTTAACTCCAATTTTTGTTATTTTTGAAGTTATAATGGAGATTGTTATTCCATATTTGATGGCGAAAATTATAGATGTTGGAATTCAAAATAGTGATGTAAAGTACATCTTAGAAATGGGTGTATTTTTAATTGTTTCTGCTATTCTTTCATTAGCATTTGGAATGCTTTCTGGAAGATTTGCAGCGAAAGCATCAGCTGGTTATGCAAAAAATTTAAGAAAAGCAATGTTTGACAAAATTCAAACATATGCATTTGAAAATATAGACAAATTTTCTACATCTAGCTTAATTACAAGACTTACAACAGATGTTACAAATGTTCAGAATGCTTTTCAAATGATTATAAGGATTCTTGTAAGAGGACCTATTATGATGATATTTGCACTTTTTATGTGTTTTACAATTAGCCCTAAACTTGCATGTATATTTTTAGTTGCTATACCTATTTTAGGTTTTCTTTTATTCTTTATTGCAAATAAAGCCCATCCAAACTTTGAAACAGTATTTAAAAAGTATGATAACTTAAACAGAGTTGTACAAGAAGATTTGAGTGGTATTAGAGTTGTAAAGGCCTATGCAAAAGAAGATTTAGAAAAGAAGAAATTTAAAAATGTAAACGATGAAGTTTTCCATTTTTTCAAAAAAGCCGAAAAAATAGTTGCATTTAACAGCCCTGTAATGCAATTTACAATATACACATGTATTCTACTTATTTCATGGTTTGGTTCTCAAATTATTGTTGGTGGAGAAATGCAAACAGGACAGCTTTCAAGTATTATTACATATGCATGGCAAATTCTTACAAGCTTAATGATGTTATCTATGGTGTTTGTTATGATAATTATTTCTCAATCTTCTGCAGAGAGAATAATAGAAGTACTTGAAGAAGAACCAGCAATTAAAAATAAAGAAAAGAATGTAAAAGAAGTAAAAGATGGATCTATAGTATTTGATAATGTAAGCTTTTGCTATAGTGATGAAAAAGATAAAGATAAGTTTGCTTTGCGAAATATCAATTTAAAAATAAAAGCAGGCGAAACTGTTGGAATTATAGGGGGAACTGGTAGTTCCAAATCTACATTGGTACAATTAATCCCAAGACTTTATGAGGCAACAAAAGGCAAAGTAATGGTCGGAGGAGTGAATGTAAAAGATTATGATATAGAAGTTTTAAGAGATAGTGTTTCTATGGTATTGCAGAAAAATGTTTTGTTCTCTGGAACTATTAGTGAAAATTTAAGATGGGGAAATAAAGAAGCGAGTGATGAAGAACTTGAGAGAGTGTGCAAATTAGCACAGGCAGATGAGTTTATACAACAATTCCCAGCAAAATATGAAACTGTACTAGATCAAGGTGGTACTAACGTTTCTGGTGGTCAAAAACAAAGAATTTGTATTGCAAGAGCACTTTTAAAGAAACCAAAAATACTTATACTAGATGACTCTACAAGTGCAGTAGATACAAAAACAGATGCTTTAATTAGGAAAGCATTTCGAGAAGAAATACCAAATACAACAAAGATAATTATAGCACAACGTATTACATCAATTGAAGATGCTGATAAAATAATTGTACTTAATGATGGTAAGATTGATGGAATTGGCACATCAGAAGAATTACTAAAAACAAATCAAATTTATAGAGAAGTTTACGAGTCTCAAATGAAGGACGGTGAGAAAAATGGGGAAGAAAGTTAAAAAATCAAAAACCGCATTACGACTTTTAAAATATGTATTTACAACTTATAAATTGCAATTTTTTATAGTATTTGTAGCGATTATTGTAAGTTCAATTGCTAGTGTTTTAGGAATACAATTTATACAACAATTAATAGATAATTACATTGTTCCATTAATAGGAGAGCAAACCCCTGACTTCAGCTCTTTATTACAAGCAATACTAGGAATGGCAGGAATTTATTTAGTTGGAATTATTGCAACATATGTTTACAATAGATTAATGATAAATATTTCACAAGGAATATTAAATAAAATTCGTACTCAAATGTTTGACCATATGCAAACATTGCCTATTGGATATTTCGATAGCCATCCACATGGCGAAACAATGAGTACATATACGAACGACGTTGATGCATTAAGGCAATGCCTAAGCCAGAGCATTCCACAAGTGTTTGCAGCCATTATTACAATGGTAACAGTGCTTATTTCTATGTTTACAACAAATATATATTTAACACTTGTAGTACTTGCAATGGTAATTGTAATGGCATTTGTAGCAAGATTTTTAGGTGGAAATAGTTCAAGGTTTTTCGTAAAACAACAAGAAGATTTAGGACAAGTAAATGGATATATAGAAGAAATGATAGAAGGACAAAAAGTTGTCAAAGTATTTTGCTATGAAGAAGAAAATATGAAAAAATTTGACGAATTAAATGAGAATTTATGTGACAGTGCAACAAGTGCGAATACTTATGCAAATATCTTGATGCCATGTATTATGAATATTGGTAACCTTGGATATGTATTGGTAGCAGTAATAGGTGGAATTCTTTCTGTAAATGGATTTTTAAGTATTGGTAGCATTGCAGCATTCTTACAATATGTAAAATCATTTACAAACCCATTGGGGCAAGTATCTCAACAAATGAACTTTATTGCGATGGCTTTGGCAGGTGCAGAAAGAATATTCAAACTAATTGATGAAAAATCAGAAGAAGATGATGGATATGTTACACTTGTTAATGCTAAGATGGAAAATGGAAAATTAGTGGAGACAGAGGAAAGAACTGGAATATGGGCATGGAAACATCCACATCATGATGGAAGAATTACATATGCAAGACTTAGAGG
>CALXWQ010000091.1 GCA_944392435.1 uncultured Clostridia bacterium | reverse complement strand
GAAAGTCAATGAGAAATTGACACTGTTCATTTACTTTTTACTAAGTTTTTATACACTTTTTTATTCTTTAAATTCCCTTGCAAGTTTTCCAATAGCTTTTGTCTCAATTCTGGACACATACGAACGCGAAATACCCATCATTTCTGCAATTTCGTGCTGTGTTTTAGGTTTTCTTCCATTTAGTCCAAATCTAAGTTCTATTATAAACTTTTCTCTGTCCTTTAGAACTTCTTTCATTTTTTTATATAATTTCTTTATTTTAAATTTCAAATCCACTTCTTCTTCTATACTTTTTTCATCATTTTCCAATACTTCTTGCAGTGTCACTGTATTATCATCTTTATCCTTTCCTATTGGCTCTTCTAAATATACTTCTGCATTAAGCTTTTTCGTACTCCTTAAATGCATTAAAATCTCATTGTCTATACATCTTGCTACATATGTTGCAAGTCTTACTCCTTTTGAGCTTTCAAAACTATTTATACCTTTTATGAGTCCTATTGCACCTATAGATATTAAATCTTCTTGCTCTGCTTTTGCCGTGCTATACTTTTTGCAAATATGTGCTACCAATCTCAAGTTTCTTTCTATCAATATGTTCCTAGCATCTTCATCTCCGCTCTTCATTAGTTCTAAATATTTTCTTTCATCTTCTGCTGACAGCGGCTCTGGAAATAAATTATTATTTGATATATACCCCAATAAAAAAACAGCTGATTTTAAGAATTCTAAAAAAGTTATAGCTCCCAAACTTCCACAAAGAGTAGCAAACATACAAACCTCCATTCCAAGCGTATGCTCATTTTATAAATACATTAGCTCTTTCATTTTCCTTATACATAGATTATATGTTTGATTGGTGCAAAAGTGCATGGCCTTAGAAAATTAATCGTTTTGAGGTTTGTATTATTTTTTACTCATAACAAATTTTTTCAGACATATAATTAAATGGTGATTCTTTTGAAAAAAATCAAAAATTTCTTTATTGGCATATTGCTAGGAGTTGGTGCTATTCTCCCTGGGATTAGTAGTGGTGTACTTTGTGTTATATTTGGAATGTATGATAGACTTATAAACTCTATATTTGGTTTATTCAAAAATTTCAAGAAGAATTTTTTATTTTTATTTCCTATTGCTTTTGGAGGTATTATTGGAGTACTTCTTTTTGGAAATATTTTACAAGTCTTATTTGATAATTTTCCTACGCAAACAAGTTTCTGCTTTATTGGGCTTATTTTAGGTAGCATTCCGATACTTGTAAAAAAAGTTAATTCAGAATATCCTTTCAAATTTAGATATTTGTTATTTGCTTTGTTTACATTTGCAATTGGTATATTTTTGGTATATTTAGAAAACAAATTAAATTTTTCAGATACTGTAGATAATTTTTCTATTGCCTTTTTAATATTGTCTGGTTTTTTAATGTCAATAGGTGTTGTTTTTCCAGGAGTAAGCAATACCTTGATTTTAATGTGTATGCGGTGTTTATCCAACTTACCTAAGTGGTATAGCTAGTATGAATTTAAGTATTCTAATTCCAATGGGTATTGGGTTAGTTCTTGGATGTATTGTGTTTTTGGTAATTATAAAACTTCTATTAAAACACTTCTACATGGAAACTTATTATTCTATTATAGGTTTCACACTTGGAAGTGTGCTTGTACTATACAGTCCACTTAGTTTTGACTTCTCTGGTCTTGCATCAATAATTCTTTTGGTTGTCGGATTTAAGGTTGCAGGGAAATTGGAAAAATGGTAGCATCCTTTTAATAGAATAATAGAAAAATTGTCATTCAACAATCGCACACCTTCTTTGCATATGTTTTGCAAAATGTCGCGAAAAGGCCTGTCCCTAATGCGACATTTTCTTTCTCCTTAAAATCCAACCATTCTCACATTTTATTGGTAACTTCATTTTAATGCTTTGGCCTGCTTTTCCTGGATTTACAAATTCTACTTCTTCATCAGTTTCTGTGTCCCATAGCTTGTCTATTTTGAACTCGTAAGGTGTTATATTGTTTGGAATTAGTATCTCCATTGTATCTCCTACCATAAGTTTATTTCGTATTTCTATAATTGACTTATCTTCATTATACTCTAATACTTTTCCTCCAAATTCATAGTCTGAGTTATATTGCTTTCCATCATATTCTTGGAAATCTTTGTTGTTTCTATCATTAAAATAAAATGTAGTAAGTCCTCTTGTTTTTGTTTTCTCTAGTTCTTTTAAGTATTTTGTAAAATCGTATTCTTTTGGATTTTTTAAGTAATCATCTATTGCATTTCTATATGCATTTACTACAGATGCTAAGTAATATTCTGTTTTTAATCTTCCTTCTATTTTTAGGCTATCTATTCCCATTTCTATTATTTCTGGAATTTCTTTTATTAAGCATAAATCCTTAGAAGAAAATATATATGTACCTTTTTCATCATGCTCCACAGGCATTAAGTTTCCAGGATTGTTATGCTCTTCAACATATACATTATATGCCCATCTGCAACTTTGAGCACAATCACCAAGGTTAGCACTTCTTGAAGCCAAAAAGTCGCTTAAGAAACATCTTCCGGAATATCCAAAACAAATTGCTCCATGAACAAAAATTTCCACTTCTAGTCCCTGTGGTTTATTTTTCATTATTTCTCTTATTTGTTCTTTATTCATTTCTCTTCCTAGTATTACTCGTTTTGCTCCATTTTTGTACCAAAAATTAGCTGAATGATAGCTTACTGTATTTGCTTGCGTACTAATATGTATATCAACATCTGGTGCATATTCTTTTAGTATTTCTATAACTCCTCCATCAGATGCAATAATCCCATCTACTTTCATATCATTTAGCATCTTTGCTTGTTTCTTTATCTCATCATAAAATTCATCCCATGCATATATATTTATTGCAGCATACACTTTTTTTCCTATGCCATGTGCATACTCAATAGTCTTAGCAAGCTCATTATCATCAACCTCTGCTCTACTTCTTAATGATAAAGAACCTGTGCCACAATATACAGCATCTGCTCCATATCTAAATGCTGTTTTTGCCTTTTCAAATGAACCTGCCGGTGCTAATAATTCTGGTTTATTCATAATCTTTCCTCCTCTTTTTACACTTCTGTGCTCTCCTTTTTGTCAAAGTTTTTTGACACTTGGAAACAGCCCATTTATTACATATTAATTTTTTTATCAAAATAGCCACTAATTTCTTCTAGTCCACTAAACTCTGCCTGTCTTACTATGTCATATGCTACAATAGCAACTGAATTTGCTAAGTTTAGTGATCGAAGTGTTGGTCTCATTGGTATTCTTATTGTTTTATCTATATATTTCAAAAGTATGTCTTCTGGAAGTCCTTTGGTCTCCTTACCAAATAAAGCAAATACTGCTTCCATATTTCCATAGTTTGGTTCTGAATACACATGTTTTCCTTTTGTTGTTACAAAAAACATATTGTTCTCTTCCGGTTTATATTTATCTAGGAACTTCTCAAAAGACAAATGTTCCTCAATTTCTAACTTATCCCAATAATCTAAACCTGCTCTCTTTACAGCTTTTTCAGATATACTAAATCCTAAAGGATATACTAAATGGAGTTTCGCTCCAATTGCAGCACATGTTCTTGCTATATTCCCTGTATTTTGTGGTATTTCTGGCTCTACTAATACTATATTTAACTTCATTTTTTCAACCTTTCTAATACACATTTATTTTAACATATACTATTATACTACAAATTTTGACCAATTCCAACATTTTAAAGTGATTTTGTTTTAC
>CALXWQ010000090.1 GCA_944392435.1 uncultured Clostridia bacterium | reverse complement strand
AAGGAATTTATAAATACTATACAAGAGAAAGCTTTAGGACAGGATGTACTAAAATCTCTTACTCCAGGTCAACAGGTCATAAAAATAGTTAAAGATGAATTGGTTGCACTTTTAGGAGGAACAGAGAGTAAGATAAATTTTACTCCAAATCCACCAACAGTTATAATGCTTGTTGGACTTCAAGGCTCTGGTAAAACAACAACAGCAGGGAAATTAGCAAATTTACTTAGAAAGCAAGGTAAAAAACCACTTTTAGTTGCATGTGATGTGTACAGACCAGCAGCGATAAAACAACTTCAGGTTGTTGGTGGACAGCTAAATATACCAGTTTACGCAAATGAAAATTCAAAGGATGTAGTTAAAATTGCAAGACAGGCGATAGATGTTGCAATAAGTAAATTAAATGATGTGGTAATTCTAGATACCGCAGGACGTTTACATATTGATGAAGAACTTATGAATGAGCTAAAAAATGTCAAAGCAAATGTAAAACCACACGAAATTTTACTTGTAGTAGATAGTATGACAGGTCAAGATGCTGTAAATGTTGCGAAAGCATTTAATGATGCATTAGGAATTGACGGAGTAGTACTTACAAAACTTGATGGTGATACAAGGGGTGGTGCTGCAATATCAGTTAAAAAGATTACAGGCAGACCAATAAAATTTGCAGCAACTGGTGAAAAATTAAGTGATATAGAAGTATTTTATCCAGATAGAATGGCATCAAGAATTCTTGGAATGGGTGATGTACTTTCAATTATAGAAAAGGCTGAAGAGGCAATAGACATCGAGGAGGCTGAAAAGCTTGAAAAACAATTAAAGAAAAAGAAGGATTTAGATCTTGATGATTATTTAACACAATTAAGACAAATTAAGAAAATGGGTTCTTTTTCGTCAATACTTAAAATGATACCTGGAATGAATCAATTAAAAGATGTAAAAGTAGATGATAAAGAATTTGTAAGAATTGAAGCAATGATTTCTTCTATGACAAAAGAAGAAAGAAGGAATCCAAAACTTCTAAATGGTAATAGACGTTTAAGAATTGCTAAGGGAAGTGGAACTTCAGTCCAAGAAATTAATAAATTCATGAAATCATTTGAAATGACTCAAAAAATGATGAGACACATGAAAGACAGCAAAAACATGAAGAAGATGATGAAAGGGATTAATCCAGCAGATTTGAAGAGCATGCTTAAATAGTTAGCAAATAATTGAGTTTTGGCGTTGTTAAACTTCGAATGCGAAAATCCTTTGGCGTCACACCAAGTGCGCCTCAAGTTTTCTTACTTGTTTGTCTAACCAAAACGTCAATTCTTTACTAACTATTGGATAATTACTATAATTGCTAAAATTTAATTCTTTAGAATACAAAATATGTTTACTGGCAAGATGTGAACGAACTTAATAAATATAGATATTAAATTTAAAAAAATATATATTTTAGGAATTATTAAACACCATTATTAATAATTCCCAGCAAAATTTTCAGGAGGTGAATGTAATGGTAAAAATAAGATTACAAAGACAAGGTGCTAAAAAGGCTCCATTCTACCATATAGTAGTTGCAGATTCTAGAAGCCCAAGAGATGGAAAAATAATTGAAAAAATAGGAACATATAATCCTATGACAGAACCATCTACAATAGTACTAGATAAGGAAAAGGTAGAAAAATGGATAAAAAATGGTGCTAAGCCTACAGAGACAGTTAAGCAACTTATCGAAAAGGCTAACTAAAAATTTTAAAAATAAACTTTGCCTTGCGTTGATGAACTTTATAAAAACTTTTTCGATGTACCGTCAGTACTATCTCAAAAATTTTTATTTGTTCGCCTAGCAATACTCGTTTCTTTTTAAAATTTATTATATGCATTTTAGAACAGAAGAATGATTCAGTTTAAAGAAAGGAATTGGTTATGAAACAAGTTTTAGAAACAATTATAAAAAACATAGTTGAAAACCAAGAAGCTGTTTCTATAAATGAAAAAGAAGAAGCAGACACAATTACTTTTGAAGTTAAAGTCCAAGAAAGCGATATGGGAAGAGTAATTGGCAGGCAAGGGAAAATTGCAAACTCAATCCGTACAGTTATGAAGGCTTTAGGTTCAAGAGATAAAAAGAAGGTAAGTATCGAGTTTCTAGATTAATTTTTTAAATAAACTTCGTCTTGCGTTGTTGAACTTCATAAAAATTTTTTCAATGTACCACCAGTACTAACTCAAAAATTTTTATTTGTTCGTCTAGCAATACTCGTTTCTTTAAAAAGTTATAATAAGGAGTTTAGATATGAAGCAAGAATATTTTGAAATAGGTCAAATTGTCAATACATTTGGTATTAAGGGTTTTGTTAAGATAAATCCATTTACAGATGACTTAGAGAGATTTGAAGAACTAAAAAGTGTATTTGTTGTAAAAAACAAAGAACTTATAGAGATACAAATTGAAGAAGTTAAATATCATAAACATTTAGTTTTAGTTAAATTTAAAGGTATTGAAGATATTAATATGGCAGAAAAATATAAAGGATGCTATATTAAAATAAAAAGAGAAAATGCAAGGAAACTTCCAGAAGATACATACTTTATAGCTGATTTAATTGGAATTAAAGTATATGATGAAAATGGAAATTTACTTGGAAAAGTAGATGATATATATAATAACAAAAGTACTGATATCTATGTAATTAAAGATGACCTAGGAAAACAAATATTATTACCTTCTACAAAAGAAGTAATTAAGCAAATTGATGTTGATAATGATAAGATAGTTGTACATTTAATAGATGGATTGGTTTAATTGGAGGAAAGATGAAATTTGATGTGCTTACACTTTTTCCAGAAATGTTTAAATCACTAGATGAGAGCATTATTGGAAGAGCAGTAGAAAAAGGACTAATAGAAATAAATTTAAT
The DNA here is from genome assembly GCA_944392435.1 of uncultured Clostridia bacterium. Taxonomy (GTDB): domain Bacteria; phylum Bacillota; class Clostridia; order TANB77; family CAG-508; genus CALXVA01. The sequence goes on along the minus strand of CALXWQ010000090.1, from coordinate 1,175 downwards.
AAATATTAGAGATTTTTCAAAGAATAAACACAAAAAAGTTGATGATACTCCATATGGTGGAGGAGCAGGAATGGTACTTATGCCAGATGTAGTATATGATGCATATTCATCTGTAAAAGATGAGAATGCAAAGGTTATATACTTATCTCCACAGGGAAAAGTCTTAAATCAAAATAAGGTTAAAGAACTATCAAAAGAAAATCATTTGATATTACTTTGTGGACATTACGAGGGAATAGACCAAAGAGTTCTTGATGAGATTGTAGATGAGGAAATTTCTATTGGAGACTATGTACTAACAGGAGGAGAATTGCCAGCAATGGTGCTTATTGACTCAGTTAGTAGATATGTTGAAGGAGTACTAAGTGAAGATTCTACAAAAGAAGAATCTTTTAGTAATAATTTATTAGAATATCCGCAATATACAAGACCAGAAGAATTTAGAGGCAGAAAGGTGCCAGAAGTATTAATATCTGGACATCATGAGAATATAAAAAAATGGAGAGAGCAAAAATCGTTAGAGGTTACAAAACAAAAAAGACCAGATTTGCTTGAATAAATAATTTATAAAGAAAAAAAGTTTGTAAATTGAGTAATAAAAAAATGAGTAATATATTATAAAATCAAGAAAGGAGGATATCAAATGGATATCATAAAATCAATAGAACATGAACAATTGAAAAATAAGATACCTGAACTTAAAATTGGTGATACAATAAGAGTGCATCAAAGAATTAAGGAAGGAAACAGAGAGAGAATCCAAGTATTTGAAGGGATTATAATTAAGAAACAAGGTGGAGGTGTAAATGCTACATTTACTGTAAGAAAAATAGCTTATGGTGTAGGTGTTGAAAAAACATTTTTAGTACATTCTCCATTGGTAGAGAAAGTAGAAGTAGTTAGAGTAGGTAAAGCAAGACGTGCTAAACTATACTATCTAAGAGATAGAGTAGGAAAAGCTGCTAGAACTAAGGAAAATACAGGCGCTAGAATTGAAAATAGAGAAATTACTATAAAAGAAGAAATGACAGAAGAACCTGTAAGTGAAGAGGTAGAAACACCGGTAGGATCTGCTCCAGAAGAGGCACCAGCAGTAGAGACAGAGGCTCCAGTTGTAGAAGAAGTTGTTGATACAGTTAAAGAAGAACCTGTAGAGACAGTAAAAGAAGAGCCTG
>CALXWQ010000089.1 GCA_944392435.1 uncultured Clostridia bacterium | reverse complement strand
ATCTGACAAAGACATTGAACATGAATTAGGACATATGGCTGAAAGAAATGCTAGACTTGTAACAGTTGAAGATAGACCAGTAGAAAAAGGAGACATTGCAGTTATAGATTTTGATGGTTCAATAGATGGTGTTCATTTCGAAGGTGGAAAGGCAGAAAACCATGAATTAGAAATAGGAAGCGGTACTTTTATTCCTGGATTTGAAGACCAAATTATTGGAATGAAAATAGATGAAGAGAAAGATATTAATGTAAAATTCCCTGACGAGTATTTCTCTAAAGACTTAGCAGGAAAAGACGCTGTTTTCAAAGTAAAATTACATGAAATAAGGAAAAAAGAATTACCAAAAATTGATGACGAATTTGCAAAAGATGTTAGCGAATTTGACACACTAGATGAATTAAAGAATAGTATAAAAGAGAAATTAGATGTAGAAAATGAAAGAAGAGCAAAAAATGAGACAGAGGATGAAGCAATAAAAGTTGTTTGCGAAAATTCAAAAATAGACATACCAAATGGAATGATAGAAGTGGAAATAGACAATATGGTAAGAGATTTGGAAAATAGATTATCATACCAAGGTTTGAATTTAACTCAATATCTACAAATAATGGGAAGAAAAGAAGAAGATTTAAGGAAAGACTACAAGGAGCAAGCTGAAAGAAACATTAGAGTAAGTCTTGTTTTAGAAGCAATAGTTAAGGCTGAAAAAATAGAAATTACACCTGATGAATTAAATGATAAATTAAAAGAAATGGCAGGACAATATAGAATGGAAGTTGAAAAACTTTCAGAAAATGAGCAATTAAAAGAGTATGTAACAGAGTCATTAAAGAAAGAAAAAACAATAGAATTAATAGTTAAAGAAGCTAAGAAAAAAGAAGAAAAAAAGACAGAAACTAAGAAAGAGACTAAAAAAGAAACAAAGAAAGAAACAAGTAAAAAGTAGTAATAAAGATAGGGGGAAACAGATGTAGTAATTAGCATGTTGTCCCTCTAACTTTTTTACTAAAAAACTATTGACAAAACAAAGAAAATGATTAATAATAAGCTTTGTATATTATAAAAAATAAAGCCATAAATTAAAGGAGGAATTTATAATGGAAAGAAATAGTTTAGTACCATATGTCATAGAACAAACAGCAAAAGGAGAAAGGTCATATGATATATTTTCAAGACTATTAAAAGATAGAATAATATTTTTAGGAGAAGATGTAAACGCAACTACAGCAAGTTTAGTTATTGCACAATTACTTTTCTTGGAATCTGAGGACCCAGATCGAGAAATTAATTTGTATATAAACAGCCCAGGAGGTTCAATTACAGATGGAATGGGAATTGTGGATACAATGAATTATATTAAATGTCCAGTATCTACAATTTGTGTAGGATTAGCAGCAAGCTTTGGCGCAGTTCTACTTGCAAACGGTGAAAAAGGAAAAAGATTTGCAACACCAAATGCAGAGATATTAATTCACCAGCCATTAATTGGAGGCAATGGTATTGCTGGACAAACAACAGAAATTAAAATTCAAGCTGACCATATGATTAAAACTAGAGAAAAATTAAATAAATTGCTAAGTGATAAAACAGGTCAAAACATAGAAACAATCGAAAGAGATACAGAAAGAGACCATTGGATGACAGCTGAAGAGGCTTTAAAGTATGGAATTATTGATGGAATTATGGACAAAAGAAAGTAATTTTTAAGATAATTGTTTTCGGCGTTGTTGTACTTCATTTGAAATTTATTCAACGTACACAAAGTACGCCTCATAAATTTCAAATTTGTACGCCTAGCCAAAAATCAATTCTTTTCATAATTATATGCAATAAACGGGGCAGTATGCAGTATGCATTTTACTTAAAAGATTGTTATTTTATAGATGTTTTTATAGAAAGGTAGAAGAAAATGGCAAATAAGCAAAAAAATGTAAGATGCTCTTTTTGTGGTAAATCACAAGATGAGGTCGATAGAATAATTGCTGGACCAGGTGTGTTTATTTGTAATGAGTGCATTAAGGTTTGTGCAAATATAGTAGAAGATGATTTATATGAAGACGCAGAGATAACTTATACTCTTGCGGATAAAGAAGAGTTACCAAATCCAGCACAGATAAAAGAAATTTTGGATAGCTATGTTATAGGGCAAGATGAGGCTAAAAAAACATTAGCTGTTGCCGTATACAACCATTATAAACGTATTAACAATTCTGAAGAGAAGTCGAAAGACGATGTTGAACTTCAAAAGAGCAATGTGCTTTTATTAGGACCAACTGGTTGTGGGAAGACACTTTTAGCACAAACTCTTGCAAGAATTTTAAAAGTTCCATTTGCTATAGCTGATGCTACAACTCTTACAGAAGCTGGATATGTTGGAGAAGATGTTGAAAATATTTTATTAAAATTAGTTCAAGCAGCAGATTATGATGTGGAAAAAGCGGAAAAGGGAATTATATATATTGATGAGATTGATAAAATATCAAGAAAATCTGAAAATCCATCTATTACTAGAGATGTAAGTGGAGAAGGGGTACAGCAAGCATTACTTAAGATTGTTGAAGGGACTATAGCATCTGTACCACCTCAAGGAGGAAGAAAGCATCCACATCAAGAATTTATTCAAGTTAATACTTCTAACATATTATTTATATGTGGTGGAGCTTTTGAAGGTTTAGAAAAAATAGTAAAAGATAGAATAGGAAAGAAATCTATAGGGTTTGGGGCAGTAATTGACAGTAACAAAGAAATCGACAAATACAAAGTTTTTGAGCAATTATTACCACAAGACTTGTTAAAGTTTGGATTGATTCCAGAATTTGTAGGGCGTTTGCCAATAATTGCAACTTTGGAAGAACTAGACAGAGATGCTTTAATAGAAATTTTGACGAAACCAAAAAATGCATTAATAAAGCAATACAAAAAATTATTTGCTATGGATAATGTAGAATTAGAATTTGAAGATGATGCAATTGGTTTAATTGTAGACAAAGCGATTGAAAGAAAAACAGGTGCTAGAGGATTACGCTCAATTATAGAAGAAATTATGAGGGATATAATGTTTGAGATTCCTTCAAATCCAAAAATCGAGAAATGTATAATCACTAAAGAAACTGTTGAAAATAAAGAACCACCAAAAATAATATTAAATAATAACAAAGAAATTCAAAAAAGAAACACAACTAAAAGGGTTACTACAAAGAATAATGCTACTACAGCATAAATAATATACAAAGAATTATTATAAAGAATCTAAGTACTTTTATGTTAAGAATTCTTTGTAATAATTCTTTTGCTATTTACAATAAAAATAAATATTAAAATTACAAAGATATAATGAAAATTTAAAAGAAAGGAAGTATATTTTAAATATACGTGGTATATATTATGGAAAAATTTTTAAAAAAAGCTGGCTGGACATCTATTATTACATCACTAATATTGGCAATTATAGGATTTGTAATGATTTATAATCCAGATACAACAATGCAATTTATTTCTACAGTATTAGGAATATTTTTCATTGTGGTTGGAGGTATAAAAATATTAAATTATTTTATTTCAAAAGGAAACTCTACATTTTTTTCAAATGATATAGCATGGGGACTCATAGCTATTATAATAGGTTTAGTGACGATGGTATACAGTAGTACAATCGAAAGTATTTTTAGAATAATGATTGGAATTTGGATTATTTATAGTGGATTTACAAGATTTAGCTCATCATTTAGATTAAAAAACGTAAATCAAAAAGTATGGATGCTTGTGCTAATATTAGCAATACTTATGATTATAGGTGGATTATATGTTACATTTTATCCAGGAGCATTAATAGTTACTTTAGGAGTAATTATAGTAATCTATTCTATAATGGATCTAATAGAGGCATTCATTTTTATGAAAAACATGAAAGATATATTTTAAAACTTAAG
>CALXWQ010000088.1 GCA_944392435.1 uncultured Clostridia bacterium | reverse complement strand
AAAATAAATAGAAAAAATTTGCTTTTTCTATTTATTTTTTTTCGAGAATTATATATAATGTATTAGAAAGAATTCGAAAGGAATGATATTAAGCATGAACTTAGCCAACAAACTTACTATATTTAGAATTATTTTAGTACCAATTATCTTAATAATACCATTTTTTAATTTACAAGGAACATTGTGGGGAATTCCACTTACATACATAATAATAGATATTATTTTTATAATAGCGTCATTAACAGACAAATTGGATGGATACATTGCTCGTTCAAGAAACCAAATAACTAATTTTGGAAAATTTTTAGATCCTATTGCAGATAAAATTTTGGTGATTGTGGCAATGCTTATTTTAGTAGAGGCAGGAAGATTACCAGCTTGGATACCTGCAATTGTTGTAATACGTGAGTTTATTGTGTCAGGCTACAGATTAGTTGCAGTAGAAAAATCTGGGAAAATAATCGCTGCAAGTATATGGGGGAAAATAAAGACATGTACTCAAATGCTAGGATTGGTTGTTGCTTTTGTAGATATAAATAGTTTTGGAGCAATTTTTAGTGGGGAGCTTACTGGAATTGCATTTGGAATAAATTTAGTTACAACAGTACTTTTAAGTATCTCAGTTATTGCAACAATATTTTCAGGAGTAGATTATTTAAAAGGCTGTAAAGAACTATTTAAAGGAGAAGTTTAAGAAAATAATACTAACTTAAAATGGAGGTTAAACTAATGGAATTAGAACAAGCGAAAAAAAGAGTAGAGGAATTGGTACCTTTACTTAAATATTATACACAAACATATTTTGATGATAAACAAGTTGTAAGCGATTACGAATATGATATGCTTATGAAAGAGCTTAAAGGTATAGAAAAAGAATTCCCGGAACTTATAAGAGAAGATTCACCAACTCAAAGAGTAGGAAGCAGTATAAAAAAAGGCTTTAAGAAAGTTACTCATGAAGTGCCACTTCAAAGTCTCCAAGATGTTTTTTCATTTGATGAGGTAAGAGAGTTTGACGAAAGAATGAGAAAAATTGCAAAAGAGAATAATACTAAATTAGATTATGTTGTTGAAACAAAGATTGACGGATTATCAGCAGCATTAGAGTACAAAAATGGAGTGTTTGTAAGAGGTGCTACAAGGGGAAATGGAAATGTTGGAGAAGATGTAACTGAAAATCTTAAAACTATAAAAACTATTCCTAAAAAGCTAAAAGAACCTTTGGACATCACAGTGCGTGGAGAAGTTTTTATTAGTAAGGAAGATTTTGAAAAGCTTAATGCAGACAGATTAATGGATGAGGAAGAACAATTTGCAAATGCAAGAAATGCGGCAGCTGGTTCTTTAAGACAGTTGGACAGCAAGATAACAGCCAAAAGACCACTTGATATGTATATTTTTAATGTGCAAAAGTCAGAAACAGTAAAGTTTACGACCCACTATGAAAGTTTACTATATTTAGAAAATTTAGGATTCAATGTAAATCCAGTAAAAATTTATTGCAAAAATATAGATGAAGCAATTAATGCAATAGAAAAAATAGGGCAAGACAGAGAAAAAATCTCATATGGCATAGATGGTGCAGTTGTAAAAGTAAATGACTTGGAGTTAAGGGAAAAAATAGGTACGACATATAAAACACCAAAGTGGGCAGTAGCATACAAATATCCACCAGAGCAAAAGGAGACAAAATTAAAAGACATTGTATGCCAGGTGGGAAGAACAGGAGCCATAACGCCAATGGCAATTTTAGAACCAGTAGTAGTAGCAGGTTCAAAAATATCTAAAACCACTCTTCATAATGAGGATTTTATAAAGCAAAAGGACATTAGAATTGGAGATACAGTTGTAATACAGAAAGCTGGTGATGTAATTCCAGAAGTAGTGGAAGTAAAAAAGAATAAAAGAACAGGGAAAGAAAAGAAATTTAAAATGCCAACAACTTGCCCAGTATGTGGAGCTCAGGTTATAAGAGAAGACGGAGAAGTGGCATGGTATTGCAATGGTATAGAATGTCCAGCAAAACTTTATAGAGGGATAATCCACTTTGCATCAAGAGAAGCAATGGATATAGTAGGACTTGGAGAAACAATTATAGAAGAGCTTATAAACAGAGGTTTAATCAGTAATATAACAGACATATATAAATTGACACTAGAAGATATAGCATCTTTAAAAAAGAATGGTAAAAAATTTGCTCAAAATTTATTAAATAGCATAGAGGCAAGTAAGCATAGGGATTTATATAGATTAATAAATGCATTAGGAATTAGACATGTGGGAGTTAAAACAGCAAAATTATTAGCAAAAACATATGGAACAATGGATAAATTAATGGAAGCATCATACGAAAGTTTGTGCATAAGAGAAGAAGTAGGAAAAATTATTGCGAAAAGTGTATATGAGTTCTTTAGAGAAAATCAGACTATGGATTTAATAAATAAACTAAAAGAATACGGAATAAACATGGAAGCAGAAGTAAATGAAGAAATGGATGACAGATTTGCAGGTCAAATTTTCGTATTAACAGGAACTTTAGAAAAATATTCAAGAGATGAAGCATCTGAAATAATTGAAAAATTTGGAGGAAAAACGTCAGGTACAGTATCTAAAAAAACCACATATGTTTTAGCAGGAGAATCAGCGGGTAGTAAACTAAAAAAAGCACAAGACTTAGGAGTAAAGATAATTACAGAGCAAGAATTTGAAGAAATGGTGAAAAATTAGGAATATGGCTCACAACGAAAAAAAGTTTGCTCTGAAAACACACATAAAACAATAATAAAAGAACATACAAATCATTGAATTAAAGTTATAAAATAATTGGAATTTTGGCTAGGCAAACGAGGAGAAAAATGGAGGAGTACTTGTTGTGCTATGTAAGGATTTTCGTATGCGAAGTTTAACAATGCTAAAATCCAATTATTTTATAGCTAAAGGAAGAGGAGGAAAAATGGACGGAACATATACATTTGAAGTATTTAAACAAAATTTAGATGATGGATACCAAATCTATTTTACATATGTGCGCAATAGATATTTACTTTTTAAGACAGCAGAAAATTGCTATACACAAAAGCTTTTGACAGACAATCCAAAAAATCCACAACCTAGACATAGCATGATAACTTATAAAAGAGTAAAAGAAATGTTTCCACATATGGAGCAAATTGAGTATAAAATAGGTGTAGCGGAATAGCTATACAAATGTTAAAGTTTGCAGTTTGCCTATTTCTGTTTTTCTTGCTGTATATTTCAAAACAGAAACAAACAAGCTGCGAATTGTAATTGCTTAAGAAATTTTTTGGTTATTAGATAATGGTTAATATGAATTATAAGTCCGCGCAGGGAGCTTCTAATTAAAATAGCTGAGCGGAGCAGGGAGCTCCGTCGGGACGTAGCGAGGCTATTTTAATTAGAACTACCGTTGCAGGACATGCTTAATTCGAAGACCATTATCTAGTAACATTTTTTGTAACTTTTTTGTAAAAATTGTTGTAAAAAAAGAATATTAAGTATATAATCAGGATATAATGAATTTATATAAATTTATTAAAGACAAAGGAGGAATTTGTATGTTAAAAGCAAACATCGGATGGAGTACAGAAGCAGATAATTATGAAGCAGGAAGAGCCTCAGCTAAGAAGGCTGTAGTAGACTTAGTTCAAACAAAGGTAGCATTTTTATACACATCAGCAGATAATGATGTGAAAAAAGTGCTAGAGGGAGCAAAAGCTGAACTTGGTACAGCACCAATTATTGGTTGTACGTCAAGTGGAGGAATTATCGTACCAGATGGATATATTTCATCAGAAAATGGATTTGTCGGAATTATGGCTATAGGCGATCCAGATACAACAGTTGGGGTAGCAGGGTCAGCAAAACAAAAAGATGCCAGAGCAACAGGTAGAATGCTTGCTAAAGAAGCAATGGAAAAAGCAGGACAAACTGTAGCACCAGCATATTTCTATATGGTAGCTTCTCCAGCAGAGGAAGA
>CALXWQ010000087.1 GCA_944392435.1 uncultured Clostridia bacterium | reverse complement strand
GTCAAAAAGCTATAATGGATGAAAAGGCAATTTTTAGAAAAGGTAGTGAAGAGCGGTTTTGAGAGAGGCAAAGAAGAACGGTCTTGAGAAAGGCAAAAAAGATGTGGCTAAGAAAATGAAACAAGAAAATATTGATCTTGAGTTAATAATAAAAGTAACAGGATTATCTAAAGAGCAGATAGAGGATTTATAAAGTTTGAGTATACATAGCAGTGATACGGATAGGAAAATATGAAATAGCAAGAAGTGACACAGAGGGGAAAACACTAGGTTCAGCTAATACATTAAAAGCGAAACCAAGTGTAATGTAATATTTGTCGTACAAACAACATAAGCATACATCTAGTAAGGTGTATGCTTATATTGTACTTAGAACAAGTAACAACTTTTTCGACCATTTGGTTAGAAGGGGATGCAAAAAAATAAAATATATGATATAATACTTTACGGAAAAATTAGCGAAAGAGGAATACATATGAATTCAATTAAAATAGTGGCAAGCGGTATGTATTTACCTGAACAAGAAATTGACAATAGTTATTTTAAGAATAAATTTAATATAGATGATAGTTGGATATACCAAAGAACAGGCATAGAGAAAAGATATTGGACAAAAGATGAAACTACTTTGGATTTAGCAATTAAAGCAGTAGAAAATCTTGAACAAAAGAGTAATTTTGATTTGAACAAAATCGGATTAATTATAGTGGCATCAACAAATTACGAAAATGCAATGCCAAGTATTTCATTTGAAATTCAAAAAAAATTTGATATATCCAATTGTATGTGTATGGATATTTTGGCAGGATGTTGTGGATATATAAATGCAGTAGATATTGCAAGAAAATATATAGAATTAGATGAAGTGCAATATGCATTGGTTATCGGAGTGGAGAAATTATCCAAATATTTGAATCAAGATGATGTAAACACAGCAATTCTTCTTGGAGATGGAGCAGGTGCGACATTATTTGCAAAATCTGAAAATAAAAGATATGCTCAAAATATCGAAAGTATAGGGCAAGAAGGAAACATTTTGACATGCAAAGAAAATGAAAAAATATATATGGATGGCAAGAAAATATATAAATATGCGATTACAAAGGTTGCAAGAAACATAAAAAAATTAATTGAAAAAGAAAATTTGAATTTTTCACAAATAAAGTACATAATTCCGCATCAATCAAATTTAAGAATTCTTACAAGTTTAGCTGAAAGAATAGGTGCTACAAATGAGCAGATGTATATAAATATAACTAATGTTGGGAATACATTTAATGCAAGCATTCCAATTGCATTAAATGAAGTTATAGACAGCCAACTAATTAAAGAAAATAATAAAATAATTCTTGTTGGATATGGCGGAGGACTTAACTTGGGAAGTATATTAATTGAAATGTAATGATGTTAAATTGAAAAAATAAAAGTGTATTAGATACTTTTTAATATTAAAATATTTAAGTGTTTTAGAATTTATATACTAAAAAAAAATAAACTTAGATAGCCAAATAAGAAAACAGATGGAATTTTGAAATACAACAAAAAAAATCTTGAAGAGAGGTAGTCAATATCAAGGTAAAATTGTTTTACAACTAGGAGGAGTGATAAGAATGAAAATAGCATACCTATTTCCAGGGCAGGGAACACAAACAGTAGGAATGGGAAAAGATATATTTGAAAAATATGAAGAAGCAAAAAATGTATATAAGAAAATAGATGAAGCATTAGGAGAAAATATCGAGAAACTTACATATGAAGAGACTCAAGAAGAGTTAAATCAGACTAAAAACACACAAATTGCAATATATGCTATGAGTATGGCAATAATGGAAATATTGAAACAAAACGGAATAAATGCAGATGTTGCAGCAGGACTTAGCTTAGGTGAATATAGTGCATTAACATGTGCTGGAGCAATCAGCTTGGAAGATGGTGCAAGGATAGTAAGAAAAAGAGGAACATTAATGCAAGAACTAGCACCAAAAGGGGAATGGTCAATGGCTGCAATAATAGGACTAGAGGATGAAAAAGTAGAAAAAGCATGTAAGAGTGTAAAAAATGGATTTGTAAGAGCCGTAAATTATAATTGCCCGGGTCAAGTTGTGGTTTCTGGAGATAAAGATGCTGTAATTGAATCTATGGAGATCGCAAAAGAGTTAGGAGCAAGAAAAACTATAGAATTAAAGACAAGTGGCCCATTTCACACAGAGAAATTAAAGAATGCATCAATTGAGCTTAGAAAAGAGCTGGAGAAAATTACATTTAATAAATGCAACATACCTGTTATAAAAAACTTTGATGGAAGTGCTTATAGCGAAAATGATAATATGGTTGAAGTTTTGGCAAACCACGTAATTAACCCAGTAAAATTTAGAAAATCAATTGAAATTATGTTAGAGATGGGAGCAGATACATTTGTTGAAGTGGGACCAGGTAAGACTTTGTCAGGTTTTGTAAGAAAAGTTGCAAAGGAAAAACAAAAAGAAGTAGTAGTGCTTAATGTTGAGAATGTAGAAACAATGGAAAATGTTTTACAAATTATACAAAATAAAGAATGTTAATAAAAATTAACTGTTAGACTTAGTAAAGCTTTTAACATAATTGCTTTTGTAGCAGTAAAATGGATAACGTACAAAACAAATTAAATTGATTTAAGGAGTGTTCCAAGGTGTCAAAAAACTTTGACAATTAGGAGTGGTTTTATTGTAAAAGGAGGAAGAAAAATGAGTGAAAATAAGGTGGCATTAATTACAGGTGCAACAAGAGGAATTGGAAAGGAAATTGCATTAGAGCTTGCAGCAAATGGGTTTGATATAGCTGTAAATTGCAGAAGTATACAAGATAGTTTAGAAGAAGAAAGAAAAGAAATTGAAGCATATGGTGTAAGATGCGAATTTGTTAAGGCAGATGTCGCAAATTTCGAACAATGCGAGACAATGGTAAAAGAAGCAATTGAAAAATTTGGAAAAATAGACGTGTTAGTAAATAATGCTGGTATTACAAGAGATGGACTAATTATGAGAATGAAAAAAGAAGATTTTGAAGCAGTAATAGACATAAACTTAACAGGTACATTTAATGTAACAAGAAATGTAATTCCATATATGATAAAACAAAAATCAGGAAGAATTATCAACTTATCTTCTGTAGTGGGAGTTACAGGAAATGCAGGACAGACAAATTATTCAGCATCTAAGGCAGGAGTTATAGGATTTACCAAAAGCTTAGCAAAAGAAGTCGCAAGTAGAAATATTTTAGTAAATGCAGTTGCACCAGGATTTATAGATACAGACATGACAAAAGTGTTATCAGATTCAGTAAAAGAAGGTATAAATGCACAAATACCATTAAAGAGAATGGGAACACCAAGAGAAGTTGCAAAAGTTGTAAAATTCTTAGCGTCTGAAGATAGTTCTTATGTGACGGGGCAGGTTATTAATATTGATGGTGGCATGGTAATGTAAATTCAAAAGATAATTGCTTTTGGCGTTGTTGTACTTCATTTGAAATTTATTCAACGTACACCAAGTACGGCCTCATAAATTTCAAATTTGTACGCCTAGCCAAAAATCAATTCTTTTTTAAATTATAAATAGAGTGTTAGTAAAAATCAGCATAAGTGTTGTTAAAATTTAGATAAAACTAGAAAGGAAGATTTTACGAAATGGAAAGAAGAGTAGTAATTACAGGTTTAGGAGCTATAACTCCAATAGGGAACAATACTGAAGAGTTTTGGGAAAGTATTAAAGAAGGGAAATGTGGAATAGATGAAATAACACATTTTGATACAACAAATTACAAAGTAAAATTAGCAGCAGAAGTAAAAGGCTACAATGCAGAAGAACATTTTGATAGAAGAAGTGCAAAGAGGATGGACAAATTTTCTCAATATGCAATAGTTGCTGCTAGAGAAGCTTGGAATGATAGCAAATTAGACAGTACAACTGAGAACATGGAAAGAGTAGGAGTAATCCTAGGCTCTGGAATTGGTGGACTAGAAACAATGCAAGCAGATATAGCAAACCTAATTCAAAAAGGACCAGACAGAGTATCTCCAATGTTTATTCCAATGAGTATTTGCAACATGGCAGCAGGAAATGTTGCTATAGACCTTGGAATAAAGGGTGAATCTATTTCTATGGTAACAGCGTGTGCGTCTGGAACTCATTGCATAGGAGAAAGCTTTAGAATGATAAAAAATGGGTACCAAGATATTGTACTTGCAGGAGGAACAGAAGCATCTATTACACCTGTGGGAGTAGCAGGATTTACAAATATAAAAGCACTTTCTCAAGCAACTGATAAGAATAGAGCAAGTATTCCTTTTGATAAGGAAAGAAGCGGATTTGTAATGGGAGAAGGAGCAGGAATAGTTATACTTGAAGAACTAGAGCATGCAAAAAAAAGAAGAGCAAAGATATATGCAGAGATAGTAGGATATGGAGCAACATCAGATGCTTATCATATTACTTCACCAGCACCTGGAGGAGAAGGTGGAGCAAGAGCTATGAAAGTAGCTATGGAAGAAGCAGGAGTTAAACCAGAAGATATAACATACATTAATGCTCATGGAACATCAACACATTTAAATGATTCTTGCGAAACATCAGCTATTAAGTCAGCTTTTGGAGAAGCAAGCAAAAAAGTAATGGTAAGTTCAACAAAGGGACATATAGGACATTTGCTAGGAGCAGCAGGGGGAGTAGAGGCTGTAATATGTGCAAAAGCTGTTGAAGAAGGATTTGTACCAGCAACAATTAATTATAAAGTGCCAGATGAAGAATGCGATTTAGATATAGTTCCAAACGAAGGAAGAAAAGTAGATGTTAAATATGCAATGTCAAATTCATTAGGGTTTGGTGGACATAATGCGACGATTTTACTAAAAAAATACGAATAGAACATATTGATAATAAACTTAGTCTTGCGCTGTTAAAAATTGATTTAAAATCCCTATAGTACTACATACGTACGCTTGTGTTTAAATTAATTTTACCTAGCAGTACCTGTTTCTTTTCAATCTGAAATAGAGGTAGTAGTATAGTCAAGAGGTAAACAATATATTTGAATATATTATAAAAAAATGTAAAAAGGAGTAGAAGCATGAATTACAAGGAAATTAAAGAAATAATTGATGATTTTGGAAATTCTAAAATTGGTGAACTTAGTATAGAATTTTCAGATGGAACAAAAGTAAGCATGAAAAAGAATAGTATGCCAGCTGTGCCAGAAGTTGCTAAACCTATTGTGGCTCCACAACAAGCTGTAACTGTAGTTCAAAATCAAACAGAAGAGAAAAAAGAAGAGGAATATAAAATTGTAAAATCTCCAATGGTAGGAACATTTTATTCAAAATCATCTCCAAAGGCAAAGCCATATGTAGAAGTAGGAAGCAAAGTAAAAAAAGGAGACATACTTTGTATAGTAGAGGCTATGAAGTTGATGAATGAAATTGAGTCAGAATTTGATGGTGAAGTAGTAGATATTTGCGTTAAGGATGGAGAAATGGTGGATTTTGGGAAGCCATTATTCAAACTAAAATAAAACGAATGAAAAATGGCATCTTGCGTTGTCAAACTTCATAAAAATTTTTTCGATGTACAACGCGTACTATCTCAAAAATTTTTATTCGTTTTCCTAGCAATATACCATTTTTGCTTCGTTTTAGAGGTGTAAAAAATTTGTGTGAAAGAAGGAAAATACAATGTTAGATATAAATGAAATCATGAAGATAATTCCTCAAAGACCACCATTTTTGATGATTGACAGGGTAGAGGAATATGTACCTGGACAAAGTTGCATAGCATACAAAAATGTATGCATAAATGAACCACATTTTCAAGGTCATTTCCCAGGTCAACCAATAATGCCAGGAGTGTTAATAGTAGAAGCCTTAGCTCAAACAGGTGCTGTGGCAATTCTATCAATGGAAGAAAATAAAGGCAAAAATGCGTTATTTGGAGGAATTGATAAATTACGTTTTAAAAGACAAGTAGTACCAGGAGATGTGCTAAAATTAGAAGTTAAAATAATAAAGCAGAAAGGACCAATAGGAGTAGGAGAAGCCTTAGCAACAGTAGATGGAAAAGTTGCAGCAAAAGGTGAGCTTACATTTGCAATTGTGTAAGGTTATAAATGCATATGGGTTATTTTTGAAAAAATAACCTTTGAATTAATTACTGTATTATAAGTAAAAATACAAGGAGAAATGACATGTTAAAGAAAGTTTTAGTAGCAAATAGAGGAGAGATTGCTGTAAGAATAATTCGTGCATGTAAAGAAATGAACATAAAAACAGTAGCAATTTACTCTGAAGCTGATAAAGATGCACTTCATACAAAACTTGCAGATGAGGCAGTTTGTGTTGGACCTGCACCTTCAGCGAAAAGTTATTTGAATATTCAGAACATATTAGAAGCGGCTTGCATCACAAATTGCGATAGTGTTCATCCTGGATTTGGATTTCTATCAGAAAATGCAAGTTTTGCTAAAATATGCAAAGAAAGTAATTTGAAATTTATTGGACCATCATATAAAGTAATTGATATGATGGGAAATAAATCACATAGTAAAGAATTAATGAAAAACGCAAAAGTGCCTGTAGTACCTGGATCTGACGGATGTGTAGAAACTGTTAAAGATGCTATAAAATGTGCAAGAGAGATAGGATACCCAGTTTTACTTAAAGCATCAGCCGGTGGTGGTGGAAAAGGAATAAGAAAAGTTGAAATGGAATCAGAAATGGAAAATGCCTTTAACTTAGTAAAACAAGAAGCTAAGGTATCTTTTAATGACGATGCCATTTACATAGAAAAATTCATTGTTAATCCACGTCATGTGGAGATGCAAGTATTAGCAGATGAACATGGTAATATAGTGCATTTGGGAGAAAGAGATTGTTCAGTACAAAGACGTAACCAAAAAGTGTTAGAAGAAAGCCCATCTATGATACTTAATGATGAATTAAGAGCTAAAATGGGAAAAGCTGCAATAAGAGCAGTTAAAGCATCCGGATACACAAATGCTGGTACTATAGAATTCTTAGTTGACAAAGACAAAAATTTCTATTTTATGGAAATGAATACAAGAATTCAAGTTGAGCATCCTGTAACAGAAATGGTAACAGGAATTGATATAGTAAAAGAGCAAATTAGAATAGCATCAGGTGAGAATTTAGGTTTTACACAAAAAGATGTAAACTTTAGAGGGCATGCAATAGAATGCAGAATAAATGCAGAAAATCCAGAAAAAAACTTTAGACCATGTCCAGGAAAGATTACAGAACTTAATCTTCCAGGAGGAAATGGCGTAAGAGTGGATACAGCAGTGTACACTGGTTATACAATACCTCCAGTATATGATTCAATGATAGCAAAAATAATAGTTCATGCAGAAAATAGAAATGCAGCAATAGCTAAAATGAAAAGAGCATTAGAGGAGTGTGTAATAGAAGGAATAGACACAAATATTGATTTCTTATTCAAAATATTATCAAATGAGCATTTTGTAAATAATGATTATGATACGTCATTTATTGAGAAATATATGTAAATTTTGTTTTGCAACATATCTAGTATTAATTTACATGAATTAATATGATAATTAAATAGATAGTTGTTGAAATTATAAATTGTATCTGTCAAAAAAACGAAAAAAGTTCGTTGAGAGACCTGCTCACAAAATAAAATGGAGGGTTAAGATGGTTATTGATAAAATAAAAAAAAGAATTGAATATGAGGAAGATAGCACAGAAAAAGAACACAGAAGTGATATTCCAGTAGGAATGTGGGTAAAGTGTAGTAAGTGCAAGGAAATTCTATATAAAGATGATTTGCACAAGAATTATAGCATATGTCCTAATTGTGGAAATCATTTTAGATTATCTAGTAGAAGAAGAGTAGACCAAATTATTGATAAAGGTACATTTGAAGAATTTGATTTAAATGTTACCACAGATAATCCACTTCACATGGACGATTATGTAAAAAAACTTGAGACATTAAGAGAAAAGACAGGTTTGGACGAAGCTGTTAAGTGTGGAATTGGTAATATTAACTCCGAAAAAGTTGTACTTTGTGTTATGGATAGTAATTTTATGATGGGAAGCATGGGAAAAGTAGTTGGAGAAAAAATTGCATATTCAATAGAAAAAGCGATTGAACTAAAATTACCAGTTATAATCTTTTGTGCATCTGGTGGAGCAAGGATGCAAGAAGGGATTGTATCTTTAATGCAAATGGCTAAAACTTCAGCAGCAGTTAAAAAATTGCACAAAGAAGGATTGCTATATATTTCAGTTCTTACAGACCCAACATATGGAGGGGTTACAGCGAGTTTTGCAAGTTTAGGAGATATAATTTTAGCAGAGCCAAATGCAATGATAGGTTTTGCAGGACCAAGAGTAATAAAACAAACAATAGGTCAGGATTTACCAGAAGGATTTCAAACAGCAGAATTTTTACTAGAACATGGCTTTGTAGATAAAGTAGTTAATAGAAAAGATATGAAGGAAACTTTGTATAAGTTACTTATCTTGAGTAAATAAGATAAATTAAAAAGTAAAGGAAAGGACTGTGAGAAGATTGGCTAAAGTAACTGCATGGGAAAGAGTAAAAATTGCAAGGGAAGCGGATAGGCCTACAGCACTGGATTATATAGAAAATATTTTTGATGAGTTTATTGAACTTCATGGAGATAGATATTTCAAAGATGATAAGTCAATTGTATGCGGACTTGGAAATATAGGTAAGCAAAATTATACAATTATAGGAGAGCAAAAAGGTAGAAACACCAAAGAAAATATTGAAAGAAATTTTGGAATGCCTAATCCAGAAGCATACAGAAAAGCATTAAGATTTATGAAACAATCTGAAAAATTTGGTAGACCAGTGATAACATTTATAGATACAAAAGGGGCATATCCAGGACTTGGTGCTGAGGAGAGAGGACAAGGAGAAGCAATAGCAAGAAATTTAATGGAAATGTCTGATTTAAAAGTTCCAATTATAGCTATAGTAATTGGAGAGGGCTCAAGTGGAGGAGCACTAGCAATAGGTGTTGGAGATAGAGTTTTAATGCTTGAAAATGCTGTATATTCAATTCTATCACCAGAAGGATATGCAAGTATTTTATGGAAAGATAGTACAAGGGCAGAAGAGGCAGCAGAAAAAATGAAACTTACAGCTAAAGATTTGCTAGATTTAGGAGTAATTGATGAAGTTTTAAAAGAACCAAATGGTAACGCAAAAACAGACATCGTAAAAATGTCGGAAACTATAAAAAAGAAAATTGTTGCATTGACTAAAGAGCTACAGGGAATAGATGTAGACGAGTTAGTTGAAAAAAGATATAATAAATTTAGAAATATGTAATTTACAAAATGGAACGGAGTATTTTTGCAATATACAATTTAGCAAATAAACCCGTCACATTTTGAAAAAATAAGGAGGAAAAAAGATGTTATTAGAAAACAAAACAGTATTAATCATGGGAATTAGAAACAAATGGAGTATTGCATGGGGTGCAGCTAGGTCAGCTGCTGACAATGGCGCAAGAGTTTTATTCACATTTATGGGAGAGGAAAACAGAAGTAAAATAGAAGATTTAATTTCTGAGATTCCAAACGCAAAAGCATATGAGTGTGACGCTTCAAGCGATGAAAAGATAAAAGAATGCTTTGAAAAAATAAAAGCAGATAATGGAAAATTAGATGGAATATTACATAGCATAGCACATGCTAATACAGAAGATTTAAGAAATGACTTTATAACAACAAGTAGAGAAGGATTTTCACATGCAAATGACGTTAGTGCGTATTCATTTGTAGCAGTTGCAAGAATTGCAGATGAATTAGAAATGTTAAATGATGGAGCAAGCTTAGTTTCATTAACATATTATGGCTCTACAAAAGTACTTCCAGGATATAATGTAATGGGAGTTGCAAAAGCAGCACTAGAAACAAGTGTGAGATACCTAGCAGACAACTTAGGAAAGAAAAATGTTAGAGTAAATGCAGTTTCAGCAGGACCAATAAAAACACTATCAGCAAAAGGAATAAAAGACTTTGGAAGCATATTAGATGTTGTAGAAGAAAAAGCACCACTTAGAAGAAATGTAACTACAGAAGAAGTAGGAGATGTAGTATCATTCTTATTTAGTAAAATGTCTTCAGCAATCACAGGTCAAGTAATTTATGCAGATAATGGATATAATATAATGGGAATATAATATACAATCAATTGGTGACAAGCCACATTAATTGTACGATTTGCATAAAATATAAGCAAATAGGATAAATCCTAATTGCTTATATTTTTATCCAACCTTTCCATTTATCCTATCTGAGTTTTCATGTTCATGACTATATTTTAATTTAGTGGCCATTCCTCCTCGAATGTGTCTTTCAGCTTTATTTTCATCTAAAACGCTTCTTACTTCTGCAGCTAAACAAGGGCTTATTTTTTGTAATCTTTCGCTAACATCTTTGTGTACCGTGCTTTTGCTTACTCCAAATTTTTTAGCAGCACCTCTTACGGTATCTTTGCTATCTATAATATAGTGT
>CALXWQ010000086.1 GCA_944392435.1 uncultured Clostridia bacterium | reverse complement strand
ACCGGAGGCGTACTTTGTGTACGTCGAGGATTTTATTTTGAAATTTAACGACGTAATTCGAAGCTTTTCATTAATTCTACCCAATTGCATGGAATGGACAAGACCTAATACACGTCGTACACTTAATACACTTATCTTGATTAATATGCCTTTTTTCTCTGCCCTCACCTTCAATCGCATTTACCGGACAATTTCTCTGACACAATCCACATGCCTTGCACTTTTCTTCATCTATTTCAATTCTTGCAAGGGCTTTACATTCCATTGCCTTACATTCTTTTTCTATAGCATGTTGTCTGAATTCCTCTCTGAAATACTTCATTGTGCTAATTACTGGATTTGGTGCACTTTGCCCAAGACCGCATATACTAGATTTCTTAATGTTAGCAGCTAATTTTTCTAGCCTATATATATCGTATTCGTCTCCTTCTCCACTACACAATTTCTCCAATATTTCTAACATTCTCTTCGTGCCAATTCTACAAGGTGTACATTTACCACAGCTTTCGCTTACTGTAAATTGTAAATAGAACTTTGCTAAACATACCATGCATTTGGTGTCATCCATTACAATAAGTCCTCCAGACCCCATCATTGAGCCTATCTCTTTTAGTGATTCATAATCAATTGGTGTATCCAAATGTTCTTTTGGAATACAGCCACCTGAAGGTCCTCCTGTTTGTGCTGCTTTAAACTCTCTACCGTTTGGTATTCCTCCACCAATATCAAATACAATTTCTCTTAATGTTGTTCCCATTGGTACTTCTACTAATCCAACATTGTTTACATTACCACCTAATGCAAATACTTTTGTTCCCTTTGATGTCGCAGTTCCAATTGACGAATACCAGTCTGCTCCTTTTAATATTATCTGAGCAATGTTAGCATAAGTTTCAACATTATTTATTAGTGTTGGGCATCCCCATAAACCAGATTGTGCTGGATATGGTGGTTTTACTCTAGGCTGACCACGTCTTCCTTCTATTGACTCTAAAAGTGCTGTTTCCTCTCCACATACAAATGCTCCTGCACCAAGTCTTATCTCTATATCAAAACTAAATTTTGTACCAAATATATTTTTACCAAGTATTCCATATTCTCTTGCTTGGTCTATTGCTATTTGAAGTCTATGTACTGCTATAGGGTATTCTGCTCTTACATAGATATATCCCTTTTCTGCACCTACTGCAAAACCTGCAATTTCCATTGCCTCTAATACTGCATGTGGGTCTCCTTCTAGTATACTTCTATCCATGAATGCACCTGGGTCTCCCTCGTCTGCATTACATACAACATATTTTTTGTCTCCTTTGGCATCTTTTGTAGCTCTCCACTTTTTACCTGTTGGGAAACCAGCTCCACCTCTACCTCTTAATCCTGATTTATCTACTGTTTCAATTACTTCATCAGGAGTCATCTCAATTAATACTCTGGCTAATGCTCTATATCCATCAAAAGCTATATACTCATCAATATCTTCTGGATTTATAACACCACAATTTTTTAGTGCAATTCTTTTTTGTTTTTTGTAGAAAGTTAAATCATCAAGTTTCGTAACTTTTGTTCCATCAATATCTTTGCAAAGTAATCTATCTACTACTTTTCCTTCAACAATGTGGGATTGTATAATTTCTTCACAATCCTCCGGCGTTACATGAGCATAAAATGTATCTTCTGGACGAATTATAACTATTGGACCTTTTGCACAAAGACCGAAACAGCCTGTTTTTATAACACGTACATTTTGTATACCTTTTTCTTCAATTATTTTCTTAAAATTTTCTAGTATTTGTGGCGATTTTGAAGATGTACATCCTGTTCCTTGACATACTAGAATATGCTTTTCTCTAGTATCTGCATTTGTATTTTTACGTAAATCTAATTCTATTCTTTTTTCCGCTCTTATTTTATTTAATTCTTCTACTGTCTTCATTCAAGACCTCCTTTTGATTTATCAATATACTAATTCTTAATCTAGTATTTATTCTTTTTTCCAAGTTCTTTTTATGTTTTCCTCTTCTTTATCTTTTAGTGCTTTATACAAATCAATATTTAATCTATTACATACACTATTTAATACGATAAAAACATCAGCCACTTCACTTTCTACCGTGTCATAATTATTAATTTTGCTTGTATCTATACTCATGTTTGTAGCTTTTTTTCTTATAGCCTTTGCTAATTCTCCAACTTCCTCCAAAAGCAGCAACATAGTTTTTTCTATCTCTTGATTTGCAAATCCTCTTATTTCTATTACTTCTTTTATGTATTTCTGCACTTCTTGTAAAGTATTGTTTTCATTTAAATTGCTCCATAATTCTAATTGATCGTTCCTCACATATCATTCCTCATTTCAATAGCACAAATTTTCTGATATTTTAGTTTGAAAAAGAATTGTTATTTGGCTAGGCATACGAGATTGAAATTTATGAGGCGTACGTATGTAGTACGTTGATTAAATTTCAATCGAAGTACAACAACGCCAAATGCAATTATCTTTCAAACTATGAAAGTTCATCTAGAACTTGATCTAACTTCTTCACAGTCGCATGCCCATACACCTCATCATTTACAGTAAACACTGGTGCTATACCGCATGCTCCTACACATCTTGTTGTGTCTATTGAAAACTTTCCATTTTCACTTGTTTTACCTTCCTCTAGTTTTAATCGTTCTTTTAATCTATCCAATATTGCTTGTGAGCCTTTTACAAAACATGCCGTTCCTAAACATACAGATATATTATATTTCCCTTTTGGTTCTAAAGTAAATCTTGCATAAAATGTAATCACTCCATATATCTCTGCCATTGGTACTCCTAAATATTTTGATACTTCTTCTTGTGCCACTTTTGGTATATAGCCATACTTTTCTTGAATTTCATTTAAAATTTGTATTAAATTGTCTTTTTCTTGTTTGTATGGTTGCATTAACTCATTTACTTCTTTTCTGATCTTATTTTCTACACATTCACACATTTTCTCATTCCTTCTTTCTCTTCCATTATATGCTTGTATTATATCAAATAGATTTGTTTTGTACAATCAATTTTCGACATTTTCTTTATCAAAACAAAAAAATAAGCCATTATTGAGATTTTAGTTTTTACCACTTCTCTATAATTGCTTATTTAATTCTATTCTCCAAACTCTATTTCTGCATCAATTGGACAAATTTGTATAAATGTCTTTCCATCATTTACGTTTATCTCGTTTCCAGCTAAATCTTTATATACTGTTTTTCCTGCTCTTGATGTTTTGGTACATGTAATCGGTATGGCCTTTCCATTAGTTATATAATATCCATCCAATTCTTTTATATTATCTAAAGTTTGTCTGCCTTTTTCAGAGCCATCGTTTAATGTAGTATTCTCTGCTTTTTCAATTATTATATTTTTAGTTGTAACTGTCTTTCCTGTATCCCAATCAACTTGTTTTTTGTCTCTTGAATAGCGAACATATTCTTTCAAATCCGCATCATATTCATATCTTACTGTATTTGCATATGAATATGGAATTGTTACAGTATTTGCTGTTTCTCCATTTTCCAAATTAACTTCTGCTACAACGTAATTCAAAACAGTATCATCATCTTTCTTATACCTTCTATATCCATCTTTTTCAGCAATGCTTAAAATATTCTCTATACTTGTTACAGCATTATGTGGAGCATATTTGTCAGACACTCTCCAGAATTGTTCTTCACTATAATTTATGCCATTTATTGCATCTACGCCTAATGTATCTATATCTGATAAAGCTTGTGGACTTGAACCATAATGAACATATATTGCATCATTTTCCAAAGCATAATCTAAGAAATAATGTCTTGCACTTCTTATTGGACCTATTTTGTCAAGGTCCTTGTCTTGAAGTATTAGCATTAGCCTTGTTTCTCCGCCTTCTACAATAATTTCATATACTATGTCTGCATCCAGTAATCCTGCTTGAGGCATTGCAGCTATATGATTGTCTATCATTACTGCAATTGGTCTTGAATCTCCTGATAGTGTTTTAGGTCTTGCCACATCTGGTTCTTCTCCTACTTGGCTTATAAGTTCATCATTTGCGTTAGCCATCTGCATATTGTTATCTCCAAGCACTTTCATTGCAAATAAAACACCTGCAATTATAATAAGAATAATCAAAACAACAACAAAAACTTTTGTACTTCTCATTAATTTTCCTCCTACAAATCATCATTTTTATAAGAAGTGTTCCCCCCACTGTAAAAGAATTAAATTCCAGCTACTCCTAGGGCAATTCCATAAATAATAAGTACCATTATTATACCTACGCAAGCACTAAAAATTACTTCTGACACTTTATGTGCTTTTGCCTCTATTCTACTTCCCGCTACTAATATAGAAAGAACAAGCGATAGTGTAAGTATTACTATATTTATAGCCTTAATATTTGACATATTATCTACCATCAACCAAATAATTGTATTTGCAGCAAATGCAAGTGTTGTAAATCCGCTTGGCATAAATTTATGATTTAGTCCTTTATGCTTGTTTGTTTTTGCTATTGCTATTAAAGCTATTATTGCTATAACTACTATTACTATTGTTGTAAATGCCAAATGTATTGGTGATGACACTATATTTTTTATAAAATTTAATCCTATATTACTTATTTTATCAAAGAATAAGAAATACCCTACTATCAAAGCATTTATTGCTGTTATTACAACTCCGCCTGCTGCTACATCTTTTGCAATCTTTGCTTTAGGATGATACACATCAACATATAAATCCACTACTGTTTCTATTGCTGTATTGCACATTTCTGCAAATAATATTAGTATTATTGTGAACAAAAAACATAAAAACTCTGCTCTACTTAAGTCAAAAAACAAGCTTATTATAACAACTGCTACAGCTATTACTAATTGTATTTTTACGTTTCTTTGAGTTGTTGTTGCATATATTATTCCATCTATTGCATGTTTCCAAGCATCTAAAAAGTTGCTATTTGAGGTTTTTTCTTTATTATCTTTCTCAATCTCTTCTATCTTTTCTAATTCTTTTTCTCCTTCTTCTTTATTAGTTTCTCGCTTTATTCCAAGATTTCCAAGTACATATTCTTCTTTTTTTCTCATTTTCTTTTTATCTTCTTCTTCCATGTGGTCATATCCCATCAAATGATAAAATCCATGAACTACCATATATGCTAGTTCCCTTTCAAAGCTATGCCCATATTCTTCCGCTTGTTCATATACCTTTGGAATAGAAATTACTACATCCCCTAATATATCTCCTTGTACATTTATATCTGTATTTTGGGAATTTTTCTTTATAAATTCTTCTAACTCTTCCTTCTCAAACATCGGAAATGAAAGTACATCAGTAGGTCTGTCAATGTTTCTATATTGCATATTTATTTTCTCTATATCATCTG
>CALXWQ010000085.1 GCA_944392435.1 uncultured Clostridia bacterium | reverse complement strand
AAAAAAATCAAAAATAACTTGAAAAATATAGAGTTTTGATATAAAATGTATGTGTTTAGGATATACTAAATAAAATAGATACTAACTTAGTGTCAAAGAAGGAGGAATTTATATGTCAATTAAAATTGGTATTAACGGATTTGGAAGAATAGGAAAGCTAGCATTTCAAGCCGCAATTTCAAGAGAAGGAGTAGAAATAGTTGCAATAAATGATCCATTTATCGCTGCAGACTACATGGCTTACATGGTTAAGTACGATACTGTACATGGAAGATTTAATGGTACAATTTCATCTGCAGATGGTAAGTTAATAGTAAATGGAAAAGAAATAAAAATATATAATGAAGCAGATCCAAAAAATATTCCATGGGGAAAAGATGGAGTAGATTATGTATTAGAATGTTCAGGAGTATTTACAACAATGGAAAAGGCACAAGGTCACTTAGATGCAGGTGCAAAGAAAGTAATTATATCTGCACCATCAAAGGATGCACCAATGTTTGTTATGGGTGTTAACAATGATAAATACACACCAGATATGAACATAATTTCAAATGCTTCTTGTACAACAAACTGTTTAGCACCACTTGCTAAAGTTATAAATGACAACTTTGGTATAAAAGATGGTTTGATGACAACAGTTCACTCAACAACTGCTACACAAAAAACAGTTGATGGTTCTTCTAAAAAGGATTGGAGAGGTGGTAGAGCAGCATCTGCAAATATTATACCATCATCAACAGGAGCTGCAAAAGCAGTTGGAAAAGTAATTCCAGAATTAAATGGTAAATTAACAGGAATGTCATTTAGAGTACCTACAGTTGATGTTTCAGTAGTAGATTTAACATGTAATTTAGCAAAACCTGCAACATATGAAGAAATATGTAATGCAGTTAAAAAAGCATGTGAAAACGAAATGAAAGGAATTATGGAATATACAGATGAGCCAGTTGTATCATCTGACTTCATAAGTGATCCTCATACATCAATATTTGATGCAGCTGCAGGAATTGCATTAACAGATACATTTGTTAAATTAGTTGCATGGTATGACAATGAATGGGGATATTCAAACAAGCTAGTAGATTTAGCTATGTATATTGCAAATAAATAAAATGAAAAGTTACAATTCACAATTTATATAATTATTTGTTTAAAGTCCGTTCCATCTTGCTGGTAGATATATTAAGCAGTTAAAAAACTGCCTCTATCAAAGATGTTACGTATATTTGTACTCTCCAAGTTTTCGAGTAAAAAAATATGTAACACATAAGACTACACAGTATAATACATATATTTACCAGGTGGAACTACTATAACATAACATTGTATTCTAGCTTCTTTTAATGATGATAATGTGAATTGTAACTTTTATTGAAAAAGGAGAAAATTATGGAAAGAGAAGTAAAAATACATGGAGTGTATAAACACTTTAAAGGCGACTATTATTTGGTAGAAGATGTGGCAAATCATAGTGAGACAAAAGAAAAATATGTAGTATATAGACGTCTTTATGGAGACAATAGCCTATGGATAAGACCATTAGATATGTTCTTATCAGAAGTAGACCATGAAAAATATCCAAATGTAGAACAAAAGTATAGATTTGAATTGCAAGATATACAGAGCGTGGCAGGAAATTTTAAAGAATAGAAAATGAAAAATACATAATTCACAGTATTTTAAAGTTTAAATATATAAAATCTGTTTCTTCTTGCGATATGTATTGTGTGTTTTATATACATTTAAATCAATGTGATACGTAGAACTGCAGTAGAATAAGATATATGTTTGATTTTATTATCTGCGAATTATGATTATGAACGAAATACAACAAAAAAGAAAGGATGATGTTTAATGAACAAAAAGACAGTTAAAGATATTGATGTTAATGGAAAGAAAGTGCTTGTTAGATGTGATTTTAATGTACCACTAAAAGATGGCAAAATTACAGACAATACAAGAATTACAGCAGCACTTCCTACAATAAATTATTTAATGGAGAATGGGGCAAAAGTTATACTTTGCTCACATTTAGGAAGGCCAAAGGGAGAAGTAAGACCAGAGTTTTCACTAAAACCAGTAGCAGATGAATTGTCAAGACTATTAAATAAAGATGTAAAGTTCGCAACTGATATTGTTGGAGAAAGTGCTAAAGAAGTAGTAGCTTCATTAAAAGATGGAGAAGTTGCATTACTTGAAAATGTTAGATTTGATCCAAGAGAAGAGAAAAATGATGATACATTATCTACAGAACTTGCATCTTTATGTGATGGAATATATGTTAATGATGCATTTGGAACAGCTCATAGAGCTCATAGCTCAACAGAAGGAGTATCTCATCATGTAAATGAAGCAGTAGCAGGATTTTTAATGGAAAAAGAAATTACATTCTTAAATGGAACACTAGAAAATCCAGAAAAACCATTTGTTGCAATACTTGGAGGTGCAAAAGTATCTGACAAGATTGGAGTTATAGAAAACCTATTAAATAAAGTGGATGAAATCTTAATTGGTGGAGGTATGGCATATACTTTCTTAAAAGCTAAAGGTTATGAAATTGGAGATTCACTATGCGAAGAAGACAAAATAGAAGAAGCAAAAAATATAATGAAAAAAGCAGAAAATGCAGGTGTAAAACTAGTACTTCCTGTAGATACTGTTGTAGCACCAGTTCTAAAAGTAGCTGATGAGAGTTTAGATAAAAAAGAAAAACAAAAAGCATTCTTTAAATTCCTAGAAACTACTACAGATAAAGTAGTAGACTCAGATAAGATCGAAGCAAACTGGCAAGGATGTGACATAGGACCACGTACAGCAGAACTATTTGCCAAGGAATTACAAGGAAAGAAAACAGTATTATGGAATGGCCCTCTAGGAATTTGCGAATTAGAAAAATTCAGCGTAGGAACAGAAAAAGTAGCAGAAGCAATAGCAAATGTAGAATGCACATCAATTGTAGGAGGCGGAGATTCTGTAGCTGCAATAAAAAAATTGGGATTAGAGGATAAATTTACACATATATCAACAGGAGGAGGAGCATCACTAGAACTATTAGAAGGAAAAGCATTACCAGGTTTAGTATGCTTAACTGACGCTTAGAGGTACTCCTTCCGTGTGAGAAAAATGACAAAAAGAACACCACTTCTGCGTCAGAAAAATGAGAAAGAGAACACTACTTTTAAATCAAAAAGATTGACAAGCAGAATTTATTAAAAAGTAGTGTCTAAAGGAGTAAAGAAAAATGGCAAAAAATTGTCCGAGAGTGTAAAGAGAGGAGAGATTAGAAAATGAGAAGAAAGGTAATTGCAGGAAATTGGAAGATGAACATGCTTCCAGACGCTGCTATAAGATTTATAGATGAGATTACACCAATGGTGAAGGATACTAAAAATGAAGTTGTACTTTGTGTGCCATATACAGATTTGTTTTATGCACTTCTTGCAGCACAAAATACAAATATAAAAATTGGTGCGCAAAATATGCATTGGGAAGAGTCTGGAGCATATACTGGAGAGGTTTCTGGAAAGATGCTTAAGGCAATTGGAGTAGAGTATGTTATAATAGGTCATTCAGAGAGAAGACAATATTTTGCTGAGACAGATGAGACTGTTAACAAAAAGCTTAAAGCAGCATTTGCAAATAATCTTAAACCAATTGTATGTGTTGGAGAGACTTTAGAGCAAAGAGAGGCAGGAATGGCAAATGATATTATAACTTCTCAAACAGAAAAGGCACTTGACGGTTTAACAGACGAACAAGTAGCAAATACAATAATTGCTTATGAGCCAATTTGGGCAATTGGCACTGGAAAGACAGCTACTTCAGAGGATGCAAATAATGCTATAAAGGCAATTAGAAATAAAATATCAAATTTGTATGGACAAAACGTATCAGAAAGAGTTATAATACAATATGGCGGAAGTGTAAAATCTACAAATGCACAAGAATTATTCTCTATGTCAGATATTGATGGAGGTTTAGTTGGAGGTGCAAGTCTAAAGGTAGACGAGTTCGCTAAAATTGTAAATTATAGAAAGGATTAAGACAAATGGACAAAAAAGTTACAATGTTAATGATATTGGATGGATTTGGAATAAACGAAAATGAAAAAGCAAATGCAGTTAAATTAGCAAATACACCAAATATCGATAAACTAATGAAAACATGCCCTACAACAAGAATGTTCACAAGTGGACTTAATGTAGGTTTACCAGATGGTCAAATGGGTAATTCTGAGGTAGGACATACAAATATAGGTGCAGGTAGAATTGTTTACCAAGAACTTACTAGAATTACAAAATCTATAGAAGATGGAGATTTCTTTAGTATACCAGAATTGGTAGAAGCAATTGAAAATTGCAAGAAAAACAATTCTAAATTACATGTTCTAGGTTTACTTTCAGATGGAGGAGTACATAGCCATATTCGTCATTTGTTTGCAATTCTTGAACTTGCAAAGAGAAAAGACTTTGAAGATGTATATGTTCATTGCTTTATGGATGGAAGAGACACACCACCAACTTCAGGAGAAAGCTATATAATGAAGCTTGAAGAGAAAATGAAGGAAAAAGGCGTAGGAAAAATTGCAAGTATTTCTGGAAGATTTTATGCAATGGATAGAGATAAGAGATGGAATAGGGTACAAAAAGCATATGATGCAATTGTTAATGGCGAAGGAATAAAATGTGCAACTGCAATAGCTGCAATTGAAGGCTCTTATCAAAAAGAAGTTTTTGATGAATTTGTTGAGCCAACAGTTATTTGCCCAAATAATGAACCAATTGCTAAAATAGAAGAAAATGATTCGGTTGTATTCTTCAACTTTAGACCAGATAGAGCAAGAGAACTTACAAGAGCATTAGTTGACCCTGATTTTAATGAGTTTGAAACAAAAAAAATGAAATTAGATTATGTATGTTTTACTCAATATGACGAAACAATGCCAAATGTAAAAATTGCATTTAAGCCAGAAACATTAAAAAATACATTTGGTGAGTATATAAGCAAAAAAGGATTAACTCAATTAAGAATTGCTGAAACAGAAAAATATGCACATGTTACTTTCTTCTTTAATGGAGGAGAAGAAAAGCAATATCCAGGAGAGGATAGAATCCTTGTGCCATCTCCAAAAGTTGAGACATATGACATGAAACCAGAAATGAGCGCATATGAAGTAACTGAAAAAGTGGTAGAGGCAATTAATTCTAGAAAATATGATTGTATAATACTAAATTATGCAAATCCAGATATGGTAGGGCATACAGGAAGTTTAGAAGCTGCAATTAAAGCAGTAGAAACTATTGATGAGTGCGTAGGAAAGGTAGTAGATGCAATAAGAAAAAATGAAGGAGTTATGCTAATTACTGCTGACCACGGAAATTGTGAGCAAATGCTTGATTACAAAACAGGAGAGCCACATACAGCGCATACTACAAATCCAGTACCATTAATATTAGTCGGAAAAGATGTAATAAAATTAAAAGAAGGAAAACTTGCAGATTTAGCACCAACTATGTTAGAATTAATGGGGCTAGAAAAACCAGCAGAAATGACAGGCGAAAGTATTATAGAAAAGTAAGATAGGATTGAAAAAAATGATAGAAAACTCGGAAATAAAAGGTGTCTACTCTGAGGTACAGAAGCAATTATTTTATTTAATTCCAGAAAAATGGGACAGAATTTATCTATATGCTTCTGTACTAGAAAAAATGGAAGGATTGGAAACAGGGGAATTATTCTTTTATTATTTCCCAAAAGGAATATTAAAGAAAAATCCTGTTAATGTTTACGAAATACCAAATAAATTTAGCCTTAATGAAGATGAATATATAAAACTTGTAGAAAAATTATATAAGGAAATTAAAGAAATAAGGGAAATATTTAAAAAAAACAACCACAGATTGTGGAGTAGTCTTACTATAAGAATAGAAGGATTAAAATTCCAGATAGAATATAATTATGAGGATTTAAGCAAATCTAATTATTCAAATATAGATAGGCATATTGTATGGAAATATAATAATTTAAAACTTCCAATAGAATCATTTACCAAGAAGGAAAAAGAACTTATAAAGAAATACATAAATGAAACAATCTATTTTAAACCTGATATAGAAATATATTCTGAGTCAATATATAAAAATCCAGTCAAGAAAATACTTGCATATAATAAGGAGAAAAAAGAGCCTGAATATGTTCAAGAAACAGAAATGCAAAAAATAGAAAGAAAAGCAAAAGATAAATTTAGTGAACAAAAGTATACATATAAAGCTAAAGGTAAAAAAAGCTTAAAGAGTTTGAAAGAAAAAGAAAGAAAAAGCAAACCTAAGACTTATGTGGAGCAGATTGAGGAGCAGAGGGATAGGGTTAGGAGCCAGATTCT
>CALXWQ010000084.1 GCA_944392435.1 uncultured Clostridia bacterium | reverse complement strand
AGTACTTTTTGTTTTGTACTATAAGTGTAACTTAATTCTACACTAATGGCACAATTTTGACAAGTACTTTTTTGAAAATTTTTAACTTTTGTTACTATTTAGTTACTGTTCAGTATGATATGCTTTAAAGAATTACTTTACCTAATTTCTATGCTTTGTAGTTCCACGTGGTAGATATATATTTTGTTCGAATACTTGGAGAACACAATATATATCTACCAGCAAGATGGAACGGACTTGATATGTCTATTTACATGCTGAACAGTAACACTATTTAAAGCTTTTTGATTTTTAATTTTTTCATCTAGGAAATATGTATGTTATACATATTTCCTAGATTTAATTTAAAATCTTTAAAAAGTATATTCTATTTAATAAATAGAAACCTCGAAAAACTTAGGCAACCACAATCTCCCTCTTTAGCAACCTATCTTTCACACTTCCTATTCCAATAAAAGTTCCTTTTTCGTCATATACTCTATACAGTCCATCTGTCAATGCTTGTGTTAATTTAACACCATTCAAGAAAAGTTCTATTTTTCTTTCACTAAGCATTACTTTATTTTCATCTCCATACAGTTCTATAAATAAATCCTCAATTGAAATTATATGCTTTTTTAAATAAGTTTCATTATCTTTATTCTCTTCTAATTCTTCAATTGTTATGCTATTTTCTATATCAAATATTCCTACTTTTGTTCTATTTAACTCTTTCATGTATCCTATTGTGCCCATCTTCTTTGCTATATCTTCACATAGAGACCTAATATATGTTCCCTTTGAACATTTTACTGTAAATTGTATTTGAAATTTAGCCCTATCTACACTGGTACGGCTAATATCATAAACTTCAATTTCTCTTGGCTTAACATCAACTTGTATATTCTTTCTAGCATATTCATATAACTTCTTTCCATTAAGCTTAATTGCCGAATACATTGGAGGAGTTTGTAATTGTTTCCCTATAAATGATTTCAAAATAGTTTCAACATTGCTTTCTTCTAGTATTGCTTTATCCACATTTTGTTCTTCTACAACTTTTCCCTCACCATCTGCAGTATCTGTTTTAATTCCTAATTGTAATGTAACTTCATATTCTTTATCATGGTTTATTAAATAATATGAAAGTTTAGTACCCTGTCCTATTAAAATAGGTAGCAACCCTGTTGCATTTGGATCGAGTGTTCCAGTATGTCCAACTTTTTCATTGAACATATGCTTTATTTTATTTACTACATCATGTGACGTACAGTTCTTTTGCTTGTTTATTAATATTATTCCATCCATTTTTTCTCCTCTTATGAAATTGTGCAACTGGAGACTGTCCCCAATTGCACAATTAATTTTTACATAATCTTACTGTTATAGCACAGCTTTAACTTGTCTTAATATTTTTTCTTTTGCCTGTTCTATTGTACATTGCATTGATACTCCTGCAGCACGTATGTGGCCTCCTCCACCAAGTAACAAGCATACATCAGACACATTCACATACTCATTTGACCTCATAGAAACTTTACATCCTTTATCTGTTTGTCGAATAAATACAGATACTTCTACTCCTTCTATATCTCTTCCTGTTTCCACTATTCCTTCATGGTCACCATTTTCTGCTCCAACCTTTTCTTCATCTTCCTTTGTTATATATGTAAATGCCACTTTTCCATCTTCTAAAAATTCTAACCTATCTGCTGCAATTCTAGCCAATTCAAAATTAGCTCTTGTTTTAGTTTGTAGAACTTTTTTATATATCTTTGAAACATTTATTCCTTTATTCAAAAGCCATGCAACAAATTCAAAAGTCTCTGCAGTAACTCCAGAATATTTAAAACCACCTGTATCTGTAATTATTCCAGTTAGCAAACATGTTCCTATATCTTTATTTATATCCATTTTCAAGTACTCAAGTACTACAATAAGTACTTGTGCACATGCTGGTGCCTCTGGATTTACATAGTTTATATCTCCAAACATAGTATTTGTGCTATGGTGGTCTATCGAAATTTTTGACTTAGCATTTTCAAAATAACTAGCAAATCCATTAAGCATTTTTATTGTTGCACAATCCACTGAAATTGCTAAATCATATTTTTCAACATTTGATTCCTTTTTAATTTCATCTGTTCCAGGCAAAAATTCAAAAATACGTGGATATTCAGGAATAATAATATCTGTCTTCTTTCCATACTGTTTCAACGCATTATATAGTGCAAGTCCTGTTCCTACAGCATCTCCATCTGGATTCTCATGAGTTAATATAACTATTGACTCTGCTTTATTTATTTCTTCTAAAATATTATCCAATGTACTCATTTTCATTTCCTCTTTCTTAGTTTAAATCATCTTTCTTCTTAATTTAGAAAAGAATTGTTATTTGACTAGGCGTACGAGTTTGAAATTTATGAGGCGTACTTGGTGTACGTTGAATAAATTTCAAATGAAGTACAATAACGTCAAATGGCAATTATTTTTCAAACTTCCCATTAAGTTCTTTAAGTATTGAATCAATCTTCGCTCCATATTCAATCGAATCATCTATTTCAAAAACCAACTCTGGTGTTATTCTTAAATTTACTGTTTTAGCAAGTCTTGACCTTATAAAACCCGAAGATTCTTTTAGACCTTCCATAGTCTTACCTATACTTTTTGAATTTAGAATACTTACATATACTTTTGCATATTTAAAATCAGGAGTAATTTTTACTTTAGTCACACTAAGCATTCCTGTAACATTAGGATTTTTTAATTCATAATTAAGAATTTGACTAAGCTCCTTTTTTAGCTCCTCATTTACTCTATTTAATCTAGCTTCATTTTTAGGCATTTGTACCATCCTCCTTCTCTAGGATTTTAACTAATCGTTTCTTGTTAGTTTTTGAAAAGAATTGATTTTTGGCTAAGCGTACAAATTTTAAATTTATGAGGCGTACTTGGTGTACGTTGAATAAATTTTAAATTTGTAGCAACAACGCCAGAATAAATTATCTTCCCATTTTTATTGGTTTTGAAAAGAATTGATTTTTGGCTAGGCGCACAAATTTAAAATTTATGAGGCGTACTTGGTGTACGTTGAATAAATTTTAAATTTGTAGCAACAACGCCAAAAACAATTATCTTCAAAACCACCCTATCTTTTAACTTCCTCCATAACATACACCTCAATAATGTCTCCCTCTTTTAAGTCGTTATATTTTTCTATTTGCATACCACACTCAAAGCCTTTTGTTACTTCTTTTACGTCATCTTTGAAACGTTTTAGTGATGCAAGTTTTCCGTCATGAATTACTACATTGTCACGGATTACTCTTACTCCAGCATTTCTTTCTACTTTTCCGTCTAACACGTATCCACCTGCTATTGTTCCTACACTAGATACTTTGAATGTTTGTCTTACTTCTACATTTCCTATTACTTTTTCTTCATATACTGGTGCTAACATTCCTTTCATTGCAGATTCTACATCTTCTATAGCGTTGTATATTACAGAGTATTGCTTTATTTCTACATTGTCTTTTTCTGCCATATCTTTTGCCGTTGTTCCTGGACGTACATTAAATGCTATAATTATTGCATTTGCTGCTTTTGCAAGGTGTACATCAGACTCTGTTACTGCTCCAACTGCTGAGTGAATTACTCTTACTTTAACCTCTTCATTAGATAATTTTTCTAATGATTGCTTTAATGCTTGTGCTGTTCCTTGAACATCTGCTTTTACTATAATATCTAATTGTTTCAAATTTTCACTTTCCATTTTTTCAAATAGATTGCTCAATGTTACTTTACTTTGTTCTGCTAATTCTTTTTCTCTTTCTTGGCGTTTTCTTCTTTCTATCAAGTGTTTAGCCATTTTTTCATCTTTTACCTCATAGAATATATCTCCCGCTTCTGGCACATTTGTTAGTCCCATTATCTCAACTGGTGTTGAAGGTCCCGCTTTCTTAATTTTTTGTCCTTTATCATTCTTCATTGCTCTAATTCTACCAATTGATGTACCAACTACAATTGTATCACCAACATCCAATGTACCCCTTTGTACTAACATTGATGCAATCGGACCTTTTGACTTATCTAGTCTTGCTTCTATTACTGTTCCTTTTGCTTGTTTTCTAGGATTTGCCTTTAATTCTTTAACATCTGCAACTAAAAGTACCATTTCTAATAAGTTTTCAATATTAATATGTTTTTTAGCGGAAATTGGAACAAATATTGTATCTCCGCCCCATTCTTCTGGAACTAGCTCATATTCCATTAATTCTTGTTTTATCTTTTCTACATTTGCACCTGGCAAATCTATTTTGTTTACAGCCACTATAATTGGTATTTCTGCAGCTTTTGCATGGTTTATTGCCTCAATTGTTTGTGGCATTACTCCATCATCTGCAGCAACTACTAATATTGCTATATCTGTAATTTGTGCACCTCTTGCTCTCATGCTTGTAAATGCCTCATGTCCTGGTGTATCTAAGAAAGTTATTTCTCTTCCATTTACATTAACTTTATATGCACCTATGTGTTGCGTAATTCCTCCTGCTTCTCCTTCTATTACATTTGTACTTCTTATTGCATCTAATAATGACGTTTTTCCATGGTCTACGTGTCCCATTACAACAACAACTGGTGGTCTTGGCTCTAATTCATCTGGTGAATCTTCTGAATCATCAAACAATATGTCCTCTTCTTTAACAACTTCCTTCTTATTTGCAGTAATTCCAAATTCGCTTGCTACCAAATAAGCTGTATCAAAATCAATAGTATTGTTTATTGTAGCCATAATACCCAAACTGAATAATTTTTTAATAACTTCAGCAGTCGTCTTTTTCATCTCAGCAGCCAAATCTTTTACAGTAATATTCTCTGGAATCGTAATTTCCTTAAGTTCAAATATTTTTTGTTTATTTCTTTCTTCTCCACCTTTTTGTGCTTTCTTCTTATTTCTTTTTCCTCTAGCTGTTGTCAAATCATAATATTCAAGCATTCCACCATCTTGGTCACTAAACATATTTGACAATCTATCAACTTGTTTTAAGTCTTTTAGCTTACCACTATCAAATTCATCAAATTGGTTATTCCTTCTTGATTTATTTTGTTTCTTACTCTTATTATCATCATATTGACGGCTAGCCTTTTGCTTATCAATTGCTTTACTACTATAATCTCTTTGGCTCTCTTTTTCTGGCATATCTTGTGTCATTATATTTTTTATATTTTTGTCAATTCCTTTTTCATCTAATGCCCTTCTACCATTGTTAAATCTGCCATTTTGGTTGTTCCTATAATTGTTATTTTGACCATTTCTATTTCTATCACCATTTTGATTATTTCTGTGATTTTGGTTCCTATCGCCATTTCTATCATTATTTCTTTCATTGTTTCTATTTCTAAAATTATTGTTTCTTCTGTCCACGTTGTTTCTGTCATTCCTATCATTATTATTTCTATAATTATTATTTTTATTCTCAAAATTTTTGTTACTTTGAGTTCTATTCTCTTTTATGTGTTCTGGCTTTTTATCGACAACATTTTCCTTTTTTTCATCTTGAGCAATTTCTTCTTTAACTTCTTGCTTTACATCTTGTTTAGCAACTTCTACTTTAGTTTCAACCTTTTCCTCTACTTTTTCTTCT
Organism: uncultured Clostridia bacterium; assembly: GCA_944392435.1. Classification (GTDB taxonomy): domain Bacteria; phylum Bacillota; class Clostridia; order TANB77; family CAG-508; genus CALXVA01. The sequence continues at coordinate 14,258 of CALXWQ010000084.1, read as the reverse complement.
TTTTTTAGCTCTTCTTTTTTCTCTTCTTTTGGCTTCAATCCAAAAAGTTCGCTAACAGTAAGAGGTTTAGTTTGCTTGTTTCTATATACAATGTTGTAATCTTTTTTATTATTTCTTTCTACAAACCCAACATCTTTCTTATGTTGCTCTTGTTTTGCCATATTTTCTCTAGCTATTTCTTCTTCCTCTGAAATTATAACCTCTCTCCTAATAATAACAGGTGTTTCGCTTTTCTTAGCATTTGAAGAAGTAGTATCCTTTTTTGCGTTTTTACTATTTACTTTTTTAGTCTCTTTTGTAGATGTTTTTTCACTACTATTAGAAGATGATTTTTCATTTGCATTAACATCTTCTTTTACTTGTTCTTTAGACTTTTTCTTTATGCTTTCTGCTTGACTTTCATCAACTGCACTTAAATGACTTGTTACTCCAATTCCTAAGCCATTTGCAATTTTTATTACCTCTTTACTTGTTAAACCTACTTCTTTTGCTATTTCATGTATTTTTATTTTACCCAATAGCTTCACCCCCATTAATAATTTTTATAATTTCTTTAGAAAAATTTGTATCTTTTATTCCTACTACTGCTTTATTATTTTTCCCTATAGATTTACTAATCTCCTCTGAGCTTAAATACTCTAATATAGGCACATTAGATTTATTACAAATATTTTTAAAATTCATTTTCGTCCTTTCTGCTGCATCTTTTGCAATGATTATTAATTTTATTTTATTTTTTTCTAAGGCTTGTATACACGCCTCTGTTCCAAACACGGTCTTTCCAGCACGTGTTGCTAGTCCTAATAGTCCACAAACTCTACTACTTATCAATAATTACACCCCTTAGATTTTCATAAATTTCATCAGATATTTTAGTTTCAAATATTCTGTCCAATCTTTTTGACTTTATTGCCTTTTTTAAACATTCTTCACTATCACAAATATATGCTCCTCTGCCGTCTGCTTTGCCTGTTCTATCTATACAAATATTCCCCTCTTTATTTCTAACTATTCGAATTAATTCATTCTTATTTTTCTTTGTATTACAACCTATACATGTTCTTTGTGGTAAGCTCTTCAACTTCAAATTCCTCTCCTTTATTGTATTCAAGCTTGTTTAATTTATTCTTACAGCTTTGCTAGTAAATATATAATTTTCTTGTTTCATAAACATTCTTAATCTGCTTGTTCATTATTTGTAGTCTCATTTTCGCTTGCTTCTTCTAATGTTTTATTTTCAGTTTCTTCCTGCTTTGCTTCAGAATCATCAACAGTTTCTTCTTCATTCATTTTTGCAAGCATTTCTCTAAATTGTGACTCACTCTTTATATCTATCTTCCATTCAGTAAGTCTTGCTGCAAGTCTTGCATTCTGTCCACCTTTTCCTATTGCTAACGATAGCTGGTCATCTCTTACAATAACTTGAGCAAATTTTTCTTCTGGTTTTATATCAACTGCCATTACCTCTGCTGGAAGTAAAGCAGCAGAAATATATATTGCTGGGTCTGCTGACCATTCTATTACATCAATTTTCTCTCCATTTAATTCATTTATAATATTTTGTATACGAATTCCCTTTTGTCCTACACATGAACCAACTGGATCAATATTTTCATTTGGTGAATATACTGCAACTTTGCATCTATTACCTGGGTCTCTAGAAACGCCTTTAATTTCAATTACCCCTTCATAAATTTCTGGAATTTCAAGCTCAAATAATTTTCTTACAAAATCCACATGAGCTCTTGATACTATTACTTGTGGTGCACCTTTTGAGCCTCTTTCCACATCTAATATATATCCTCTTATCTTATCATTTACTTTATATTTTTCTGATGGTATTTGCTCTTTAACTGGCATTACTCCTTCTAACCTTCCTAAATCCAAAACAACAATTCCACCATCAGCTTTTTGAACTATTCCAGAAACAATCTCACCTTTTCTTTGATAAAACTCATCAAATAAAAAGTCTCTTGTTGCTTCTCTTATTTTTTGAACTATAACTTGTTTTGCAGTTTGAGCAGCAATTCTACCAAAATTCTTTGGCACTTGTTCTATTTCTGCCTTATCTCCAACTTCTAATTTCTTATTTATTTTTCTTGCTTCTTCCAAACAAATTTGCAATTTATCATTTTCAACATCTTCTGGTTTTTCTACTACATCCTTTTCTGCATAAACGTGAATTTCTCCTGTTTCTCTATCCATTGTAATTCTCACATTTTCTGCAGAATCAAAGTTTCTTTTATATGCTGTAACTAATGCTGTTTCTATTGCTTCTAATAAAACGTCTTTCTTTATCCCATTTTCCTTTTCTAATTCATCCATTGCTATTATTAATTCATTACTATCAATTGCTTGATTATTTATTTTAGATGTTTTCTTCATTTTTCTTAATCATTCCTTTCATTAACTAATATTTATTTTACTTTTTTATATTTTTGTCTTATTTTCCAGAAACAATGTATTGTTTCTACTCTATTATAAGCTGTTCCAATCAAAAATTAATTTTACCTGTGCTATATTACTTCTTTCTAAATCAATCGTCCTTTCATCTTCCAACTTTAATGTAACTTTTTCCTTATCAAAATTTTCTAATACTCCTATTATTTCCTTTTGTTTACTATTTTTGCTTTTTTTTGATTTTTTATTCTTCCTATTTTGTTTATCTTCATCTTGTTCTTTTCTTAATTTGTTTTCAGCCTTGTCCGTGTCATTTTTGGCAGAATTTATATCAACTGCTTTAAAGAGCTTTACTTCAACGTTTTTGCCAATGTTTTGCTCCAAATGCTCATCTCTTCGCAAAACCTTTTCAATCCCTGTTGAAGACACCTCTAAGAAATACTGTTCTTTAATATAATCTGCTTTATCTAATAAATCATTAATACCATCATTTACTTTCTCACAGTCATTTAAATCTATACTTCCATTTGGCTTTTCTATAAATATACGCAAATAATAGTCTTGACCTTCTTTTACATATTGTACATCATAAAGGCTATACCCCAAATCTTCAATTTGCTTTTTTACTAGATTTTCTATCTTTTCTTCTATATTGGACATATTGCTTTTCCTTTCTTCGAATTCCTAATCAAATTAATAAAAACGAATTTGTGTTTTAGCTAGGCGAATAAGCAAGAAAACCAGAAGTGTACTTTGTGTACATCGAGGATTTTCGTATCACAGTTCAATAACGCCAAAACCGAATTGTTTTTTATTAATACTTACGTATAGAAGAGTGGAATTTGTTTCCACTCTTCTTCTCTCCTTATGTCTATTTAATTATACTGCATATTTTTTCCAATTGCAAGTATTTTTTGGAATTTTTTTCTATTTTCTAAGTTCTGCTCCTATTTTCTTTTCTAGCATTTCTATTATTTTAGCTAAGCTATTATTTATCTCCTCATCAGTTAAAGTTCTGTCCATTCTCTCAAATGTTAAAGAATATGCAATACTCTTCTTGTTTTCCTCTATACCTTTTCCAGTGTATACATCAAAAACATCTATCTTAGACAAGTTTGAGCCTGCTGCTTTCTTAATAAGTGTTGCTACTTCTTCTGATGTGACATCTCTATCAACAACTACTGCCAAATCTTTCTTTACACTTGGGAATTTTGAAACTTCCTTATACTTCATTTTTCCTACTTTTTTGCTTAGCAATTTATCTAAATCAATTTCAAATACATAAACCGCTTCTTTCTCCAAAGATGGGTGTACTCTTCCAATTAATCCCACAATGTCATTGTTTACTGATATTAAAGCTGATTGTCCTGGATGTAATTCTTCTGGCATTTGTCCTTCTCTTATTACAAAGCTGTATCTTCTTTCATATCCTAAGTAGTCTAATAATTCTTCTACAATTCCCTTTATAACATAGAAGTCAACTTGTTTTCTGTTATCAACACCTAAATAGAAGTCGCCTGTCATAAGTGCTGCTATTTTATTTGCTTCTCCATATTCATCGCCTTTTTTGTAGAATGCTTTACCTATTTCAAATACAGATACATCTTTATTGCTCCTTGCTTTGTTGTATTCATATATTTTTAAAAGTGATGGAAGTATGCTATGTCTTAATGTATTTCTATCTTCGCTCATTGGATCTAATAGTTTTACTAACTCTGTATCATCCTTTGTAAAGTATTTTGCTTCTTTGTCATTTACTAATATATATGATAATGTTTCATTTAATCCTAAGTCTACCATTTTGTTTCTTATACCTCGTGTAACTTTATCATAGCTACCAGCTTTCATTGGCATTTCTGGTAATCTTCCTACTATGTTATCAACACCATATATACGTCCAACTTCTTCTATTAAATCTTCTTTAATAGAAACGTCTCCTCTTCTTCTAGGTACAGAAACAATTATTTTTTCTACGTTTTCTAAGTCTTTTTCTGTCTCTGTAAAATCAGACTTCTTACCATCTATAATTACATCAAATTCAAGTCTTCTAAATACATCTAGCACATCCTTTTTAGCTATAACCATTCCAAGCACATCATTTATTTTTTTAAAAGTTATTTCTATCTCTCTATTTGCCAAATTGCTGTTGTCATATTTTGCAGTTCCACCTACTACTTCTCCATCTGCATATTCCTCTAATAGTTTGCATGCTCTTTCTATAGCCATATATGTTCTATTTGGGTCCAATCCCTTTTCAAATCTTGAACTTGCCTCACTTCTTAAAATTTCTTTAGAAGTTTTTCTAATTTTTACTCCATCAAATATAGCTGCTTCTATAAGAACATTCTTTGTTTTATCTGTAATTTCTGTGTCTAGTCCTCCCATTACACCAGCTAAGCCAATTGCTTTTTCTCCATCAGAAATTACAATATCCTCACTTGATAAAGTTCTTTCCTTTCCATCAAGTGTATATAGCTTTTCTCCTTCAGTTGCCATTCTAACTTCTATTTTACCATTTAAAGTATCAGCATCATAGAAGTGAAGTGGTTGACCAGTTTCAAGCATTACATAGTTACTAATATCAACAACATTATTTATAGGTCTTATTCCAGATGCAATAAGTCTATTTTTTATAAATATTGGGCTTTCATGAATGTGTATATTCTTAACTTTTCTTGCTAAGAATATAGAACAATTTTCTGTATTTACTTCTACTTTAAAACTGTCGTTTATATCCTCACTATTTTCGCTATGTGATAAATCAATATCTTTTACTTTCTTATCATATATAGCTCCTAATTCGTATGCCATTCCAAGAATGCTAAGCAAGTCTCCTCTATTTGCTGTTAAATCAAAATCTACGACCTCGTCATCCATTTGCAAATATTTAATGGCATCCTCTCCAACCGGAGCATCAGCTGGAAGTTCATGTATTCCAGTTTTATCCACTTCATCTACATATTTGTGCTCAATTCCAAGTTCCAATAGAGAGCAAAGCATTCCATTAGACTCCTGACCTCTAATCGCACCTCTTTTTATAACTCTTGGCTTGTCATCATGCTCTACTATTCCACCTGCTTTAACTGTAACACCCGGAAGAACAGCACCATCTAATGCAACAATAACTTTTAGTCCTTCTCTAACATTTGGAGCACCACATACAATATTTAAAACTTCACTACCAATATCTACTTTGCATACATGTAAATGATCTGAATCTGGATGCATTTTGCACTCCTTAACCTCTCCAATAACGAGCTTTGTAGCATCTACAAGCTTACCAGCCTCATCATATTCATTACCAACTCTTGTCATGTCTTCAGCAAGAGTTTTTACATCAACATCTATATCTATGTAATCTTTAACAAAATTTGTACTTAACTTCATTTTCTTACCTTCTTTCTTTACTTTTGTCGTTTTAGGGACAGCCCTTTTCGCGACATTTATCTGTCCAACTTGTCAAATTGTTTTAAAAATCTCACATCGTTTTGATATAACAAACGTATATCTGTAATTCCATATTTGAACATTGCTAATCTGTCTAATCCAGTTCCAAATGCAAATCCACTATACACCTCTGGGTCATATCCTCCCATTTTTAATACATTTGGATGTACTATACCTGAACCTAGTACTTCAATCCAACCGGTATGCTTGCACAAATTGCAACCTTTGCCGCCGCACTTAAAACAACTAACATCAACCTCGTATGAAGGTTCTGTGAATGGGAAATAACTTGGTCTAAAACGAAGCTCTAGATTTTCTCCAAGCAATTTTCTAACAAAGACTTCTAATGTTCCTTTTAAATCTGCCAAAGAAATGTTTTTATCTACAACTAAGCCCTCAACTTGGTTAAATTGATGAGAATGTGTTGCATCATCATCTCTTCTGTAAGTCTTACCTGGGCATATAACTCTTATTGGACTTTTCTCATCATTTGCCATCATTGTTCTTGCTTGAACAGCTGATGTTTGAGTTCTTAATAAATATTCAGATGTAATGTAGAAACTATCTTGCATATCTCTTGCAGGATGTCCTTTTGGTAAATTTAATCTTTCAAAACAATACTCGTCTGTTTCAAGTTCTGGACCTGTAACAACATCATACCCCATTGAAACAAATAAATCCTCTACTTCTTCTATAATTCTATTTAAAGGATGCTTGCTACCTCTTTTTACTTTTGTACTAGGAAGAGTAATATCAATCCTCTCCTCTTTTAATTTTCTCTCAAGTTCTAATTTAGCAAACTTTTCCTCTCCATCTTTAATCATACTTTCAAGTTCATCTCTAGCCTCATTAACCTTGCTACCTATTATAGGACGTTCTTCTGGTGACAAACTTCCCATACCTCTTAAAATGCTAGTTAGCTCTCCTTTTTTTCCTAAGTATTTTACTCTTACATCATCTAACTCTTTTGCATTAGTAGCCATTTTAATTTCTTCTAAAGCTACTTCCTTAATTTTGCTAATTTGCTCTTCCATTCTTTTTCCTCCTTTTTCGTTTTGGGGACAGACCTTTTCGCGACATTTTGTCCCTCGCTTATTTTTAGTTGAATTTAGGCTTATAAAAATTTTTATGAATTTTAATAGTACAAGACGTAGTTTATTTTCTCGTCTATCTGTAATGCAAATCAAAAGTAGTATATTGCTAGGAAAATGAATAAAAATTTTTGAGATAGTACTTTTTGTACATCGAAAAAATTTTTATGAAATTTGACAACACAAGATGCTGCTTTTCATTTGCATCAAAAAAGCCAATCTTCCCATACACCATATATAGGACGACTAGCTTTAATAACCGTGGTACCACCTAAATTTATTAATAACAAAGCAACCTTGGTCGCCCTTTGTTCGTGCCAATTTGAGTTTTCACCCAAAGGGAAGATACCTCAAATACAATAGCGACTTCAGCCGTTTTTATCTAATAGGAAATGATAAGTTGCATATTAGATAAAATAATTAACCTCTTTATTGCTATAACGGGCTTCCCGTCTTTTTTTACTCTTCAATATTATTTTTCTTAAACAATTGCAACTTAGTGTGTTTTATCTCTAAATCTAAGAAACACAATGTACAACCTAAAATAATATTGTTTTCAAAAAAGAACCTCAAAAGTGAAATTTCAGTTTAAAAATATTAGTAAATTTTCAGCCCCGATTTACCTCTCTTTAAATATTTGCACTTTAAACTTACTTTGCTTTTTCAATGGTTTTGTATTTTTAATGTAAATATTATACCACAAATTTTTCCAAATGCAAGTAGTAAAAGTAATTTTCGCTCCATAAGTGTTACTGGACAATTTTTTTGAAAATTTAACTTAAGAAATTCAGAGAGAAAGAAAATAAATCCATAATTAAGTAAACCATAATTGCTTATTCATCCATAATATGCTATACTTATACCATCATTTTAAGTAAGGAGCAAAGCATGAACAACAAATATTTAAAAACTTTAGAGTTTGATAAAATAATTCATATATTAAGTACATATTGTAAAACATATATAGGTAAAGAAAATATGTTTTCTTTACTACCTAACTTTGAGCAAGCTGAAGTAGCAAATCAATTAAACTATACTACAGAAGCTATTAGTTTGATTTATAGGAAGGGCAAAATTCCATTGTCTGATATTCCAAATATTTTTTTGAGTATTAAGGGATTGGAGAGTAACTCTACTTTATCTAGTCTAGCTTTATTAAATATTGCTAGATTTTTACAAATTTCAAGAGAAGTAAAAGAGTACTTCTTTTCCTCTGATGAAATTGATTTATCTGAATATACCAAATTGTATGATTTGTTTGATTTAATTTACACAAACAAAAACATCGAAGAAAAAATCTTTTCTGTTATATTAGATGAAAATACTATTGCAGATGATGCATCACCTAAGTTAAAAGGATTAAGACGCCAGAGCAAGAATTTAGAGCAAGAGATTAGAGATAAGTTAAACTCTTTTTTACATTCAAACACTTACTCAAAATACATCATGGAGCCAATTGTAACAATTAGAGAAAATAGATATGTTGTACCTATTAAAGAAGAATACAAATCGCAAGTTAAGGGCTTTATACATGATGTGTCTAGCAGTGGCTCAACTGTATTTATTGAACCTATTTCCGTTTTTGAACTTAACAATGAGCTCAACAATTTAAAAATAGAAGAAGAAATTGAAATAGAAAAAATATTGGCAGATTTGTCTAGCATGCTATATAGTTACACTGCAAATTTGCAAAATGACATCTCGATTTTAGGGGATTTGGATTTAATATTTGCTAAAGCAACATATTCAATCAATATTGATGGTGTTTTGCCTAGTATAAACAACGAAAAATATATAAATTTTGTGTCTGCAAGACATCCATTAATTGATAAAGACAAAGTTGTGCCAATTGATATTTCTATAGGTAATGGCTATACTTCTTTAGTTATAACTGGGCCAAATACAGGTGGTAAAACAGTTGCATTAAAAACTACCGGATTACTTCTTCTTATGGCTTATTCTGGAATATATATACCAGCAAAAGAAAATAGTTCTATATATGTTTTTGATGAAATATTCGCAGATATTGGAGATGAGCAAAGCATACAAGAGAATTTAAGCACATTTTCTTCACATATTTCAAATATTGTGGAGATAACTAAAAAATCTACTTCAAATAGTCTAATTCTCGTTGATGAGCTTGGCTCTGGAACAGACCCTATAGAAGGTGCTAATCTTGCAATTAGTATATTAAAATACTTTTTTGATTGTGGTGCTACTGTTATTTCAACAACCCATTATCAGGAGCTTAAAAATTATTGTTTAGTTACAAATGGCTTTAAAAATGCAAGCTTTGAATTTGATTTAGAAAATCTTAAGCCAACATACAAGCTACTAATTGGTATTCCTGGAAAAAGTAATGCTTTTGCAATTAGCAAAAAACTTGGACTTAATGATAAAATTCTAAGCTATGCCAATTCTCTAATGAAAAGTGATGATGTTAGCATAGAAGAAGTTATGAAAAATATATATGATAGTAAAATAGCTATTGACAAAGAAAAAGAAGAAATTGAAAAGAATTTGAAACAAGTAGAAATGTTACGTAAATCTTTGGAAAGAGACAACAATTTGCAAAAAGAAAAGCAAGATAAAATTATTGAAAGTGCAAAAAAAGAGGCAAGGCAGATTTTGCAAAATGCTAAAGATGAAGCAAATGCTGTTATTAAGGAATTGGGCAAACTGGATAAAGGAGAAATTGCTACTGCAAATAATTTAAGAAATAAATTGAATGATGATATAAAAAGCATCGCTCCAGACACTACTAATGGATTAAATTTAGATGCTTTAAAAGCACTAAATCAAAAGTTTAGTTTGAAGAATAGTTCTTTTGAAAATAGTAGTAAGAAAAATAGTAAAAGCAATTTTGACTCAGGTAATTCTTTTGAAAGGTCTAATTCATCTACAAATAAAAAGTCTGGACATAGCTCTTCTGTTACATTTACAAAAAATGCAAAATTCAAATCACAAAACATATCAAGTGAAATAAATGTAATAGGAATGAATGTTGATGAAGCAACTTTCGTAATTGACAAATACTTAGACGACTGTGCAATTGCCAAACTTTCACCAGTTAGAATTGTACATGGAAAAGGTACAGGTAAATTAAGAGAAGGAATTCACAAATTTTTAAAAACTAACCCTCACGTAAAATCCTTTAGACTTGGCACTTTTGGTGAGGGCGAAATGGGAGTTACTGTGGTTGAGTTAAAAAAATAGGGAGTTCACATATATGAGCCCCTATTTTTTTATTCTCAATGCAGTTTGAGTACTCCATCTTTTTGATAAATCACTTTATTTGTTATTGTATGTAAATTATACTATTTTTTATAACTTTTGCTAATATTTTCACATAATTATTTTGCATAATTTTCTCCCACTAGCTCAAGCCCATCTAATCCTGCTATTCTTACTCTTTTAAGCACATTGTCCAAATTTTCTTCTGTCTCCATCTTTACCACCAAATAATTCGTTGTATGACCTTTCATGAAGCTTTTTCCATTTTCCATATGTGGCTCTTCAAATAGAACTTCTACTTCTTTTCCAATATATTCCTTGTTATATTCCATCTCATTTTTGTCTGATAGCCCTATTAATTTTCTACTTCTCTCCTCTTTTATATTACCATCTATTTGATTAGGCATAACTGCTGCTCTAGTTCCTTTTCTTTGAGAATATTTGAATACATGCATTTTATAGAATTTTATTCGTTTTAAAAATTCATAAGTAGTATTAAATTCTTCCTCTGTTTCTCCTGGAAATCCTACAATAATATCAGTAGTAAGTGCTACATTTGGGTATATTTTCCTTAATAACTGTACACCTTTTTCAAATTCTTCTGTGCTATATCTTCTATTCATCCTTTTTAAAGTTTCATTACATCCACTTTGGAGTGATAGATGAAAATGATCACATATTTTTTCTAGCTTTGATAGTCTTTCTACAAAATTTTCTGTAATAAGTGTTGGCTCTAATGACCCGCAAACGAATTCTTTTAATTCCGTCAATCTTATTAATCTCTTCAAGTAAGTCAATTAATCTGTACCCATTATTTAATTTATTTCTTTCTGCATTATCATTTGCGAACTCTTTAGTTTTACTAGTATTTGTTTTGCTTTCAACTTGATTTGTTTTATTATTTTTTGTCGGTTCTACACTTGCTTCCAAATCTCTTCCATAAGATGCCAAATGTATACCGGTAATTACAACTTCTTTTATACCTTCATCTACGATCTTAGTTATTTCACTTACAACACTTTCTGGCTTTCTACTTCTAATATGTCCTCTAGCAAATGGAATAATGCAATATGAACAAAATCTGTCACATCCGTCTTGTACTTTTATAACTGCCCTTGTCTTTTCCGTGAATGTAACATCTCCAAAATCGACATACTCTTCACAATGCATTACATCTGTTATACTCGATTGTTTTTCTATACTCATATGATTATTTTCTTTTTCATTAGACTTTGAATTATTATTTGAAGCTTGTATTTTTGTATTTTTACTTTTATCTAGCTCAACATTTATAACATTACTATGATTTTCATCAAGCATTTTTTCTACATAAGAGACTATATTTTTCTTTTCATTTGTTCCTAAAATCAAATCTATTTCAGGGATTTTTTCTAATTCTTCTTTTGCAACTTGTGCATAACATCCCACAGCAACTAAAATAGCTTCTGCATTTAGCTCCTTCACTTTTCTAAGCATTTGACGTGATTTCCTATCTGCCATGTTGGTTACTGTGCATGTATTAACTATGTATACGTCTGCAATTTCATCAAATTCTACTATATTGTATTCACATTTTTTAAACTCTTGTATCATTGCATTTGTTTCATATTGATTTACTTTGCACCCTAATGTACAAAATGCTACTTTTCTATTTTTCACTTTATTCATCCTTTCAGTCTCTTCTTTCCAGACCAGTGGCGGGCTTCTCAATATTTTTTCAATTATAACTTAAAAAATATGTGCATATATTATTATATACACATATTTTTTGTTTGTCAAATGAAATTCTTGTAATATTAATACATTCCGCCCATTTCTCCTGTAGCATCGTTTCCATGTCCACCACAGCCACATTCTTTTTCTTTCTTGTCTGTAACTAGACTTTCTGTTGTAAGTATCATAGATGCTATAGATACAGCGTTTTGAAGTGCACTTCTTGATACTTTTGTTGGGTCTACTATTCCGGCTTTCTTCATATCAACATACTCTTCATTTGCAGCATCATAACCAATACCCTCTTCGCTAGTTTTTACTTTTTCTAGTACTACAGCTGGCTCAACTCCTGCATTTATTGCAATTTGTCTTACTGGTTCTTCCAATGCTCTTAAAATAATTTTTCCACCAATTCTTTCGTCTCCATGTAAGTCTGGAAGTAATTTTCTTACTGCTGGAAGTACGTTTACAAATGCTGTTCCACCACCTGCTACTATACCTTCTTCTACAGCTGCTTTAGTTGCAGATAAAGCATCTTCTATTCTTAATTTTCTATCTTTCATCTCTACTTCTGTTGCTGCTCCAACACCAATTACTGCAACTCCACCTGCTATTTTTGCAAGTCTTTCTTGTAAGTTTTCTTTTTCAAATTCGCTCTTTTCTTCAGCAATTTGTGCTTTTAATTGATTTACTCTTGCTGAAATTTGTGCTTTATCTCCCATACCGTCGACAATTATTGTATTTTCTTTTTGTACTTTTATTTGTCTTGCTCTACCTAATTGCTCAATTTGTGTATCTTTTAATTCCATTCCTAAGTCAGATGAGATAACCTCTCCACCTGTAAGAATTGCTATATCTTGTAACATGTTCTTTCTCTTGTCTCCATATCCTGGTGCTTTAACTGCTACAACATTAAGTACTCCTCTTAATTTGTTAAGTATTAATGTAGATAATGCTTCTCCTTCGATGTCATCACAGATAATTACTAGTTTTCCTGATTGTTGCATTAAGCTTTCAAGTAAAGGTAATATTTCTTGAATATTGCTTATTTTCTTATCTGTAATTAATACATATGGATTATCTATAACAGCTTCCATTTTTTCTGTATCTGTTACCATGTATGGTGATACATATCCTTTATCAAACTGCATACCTTCAACTACATTTAATTCTGTTTGAGATGTTTTTGATTCTTCAATTGTAATAACACCATCTTTTGAAACTTTCTCCATTGCTTCTGAGATAAGTTCTCCAACTTCTGTGTTATTTGCAGAAATACTTGCAACTCTTGCAATATCTTCCTTACCATTAACAGGTGAACTTATTTTCTTTAATGCCTCTACTGCAACATTTGCTGCCTTATCCATACCTCTTTTTATAGCCATTGGATCTCCACCTGCTGCAACATTCTTAACACCTTCTTTAACCATGCTTTGAGCAAGTACCATAGCTGTTGTTGTACCATCTCCTGCGACATCATTTGTCTTTATAGAAACTTCTTTAACAATTTGAGCTCCCATATTCTCAAATGGGTCATCTAGCTCAATCTCTTTTGCTATTGTAACACCATCATTTGTAATAAGTGGTGCACCAAATTTCTTATCAAGAACTACATTTCTTCCTTTTGGTCCCATTGTAACTCTTACAGTATCTGCTAATTTATTAACACCATTTAATAAACTTCTTCTTGCATCTTCTCCGAATTTAATATCTTTTGCCATTTTACATTACCTCCTAAAATTATATATAATATTCTAAGTAGTTCCACGTGTCACATATATTTTTTACTCGAATTCTTGGAGAGTACAAAATATATGTGACAACAAGATGGAACGGACTTTTATTTAATATCTTTTAACTGTAAATTACGTAATTATTTTATTCTACTACTGCCAAAATATCAGATTGCTTTACAATTATATAATCTTCTCCTTCGTACTTAACTTCTGTGCCAGCATATTTGTTAACTACAACTTTGTCACCTTTCTTAACAAGCATTTTTTCTAATTTTCCATCCACCTCTAGTCCTGGTCCTACTTCAACAACTTCTGCAAATTGTGGTTTTTCTTGAGCATTTCCTGCTAATATAATTCCACTTTTTGTTGTCTCCTCGTTTTCTATCATTTTAATAACTACTCTGTCTGATAATGGTTTTAACATTTTATCTACCTCCCTTTAAAATTGTTACCATTAGCTATATATATTAATATGAAAGTTTTCACTAATTTATTATATGTGATATATATATAATTTTTCAACTTCATATTAACGTGTTTTTAGCAGTCGCTTTCAACGACTGCTAAAAATATATACCCTTTTTATTCAATTGTCAATACTTTATTTTTAAATTTCACAAAATGTTCACATTAGCTG
>CALXWQ010000083.1 GCA_944392435.1 uncultured Clostridia bacterium | reverse complement strand
AACACAAAAACAAGTGATAAATACGCAACAGCCTACACAGGAGACGATGTAAGCACATCATATAAATATGGAGATGCAACATACGAAACAAATAATTGGCATTCAGATGATGCTTTCTTTGTGAATTCGATCAACCCTTTCTTCGAACGTGGGGGCAAATATAACAGCAATGCTTCGAACACTGGTGTGTTCTACTTCAGCGGCAACTATGGGTATGCCAGCAGCTACTACTCGTTTCGCCTCGCATTGGTAGTGTAATGTGACATCTGCCATCTGAGCAACATAAAAAGTCAACGAAACATTACGAAAGAAGCAGTAATAAAAAATTTGACGTAATGGATATTTTATAGTACAATAGTAAATGAGTAAATTGAATAGTCGCGTATAGCAAAGTCGAAAGACAGCGTACGAGGAAAGTCCGGGCTCCATAGAGCAAAGATGCTGGATAACGTCCAGTGAGGGTAACCTTAAGGAAAGTGCAACAGAAAATAACCGCCTAGTGAGAGATGAGAAGTGAGGGGGAAAACAAGGGAAAAAAACTGTGCGATTTTTTTGTCTGAAAATTACGCAGGTAGAAATTATATCCTCAAAAAATTTTATATCTCATTTCTCACCTCTCACCTCTCACTAGGTAAGGGTGAAAAGGCGAGGTAAGAGCTCACCGCTAGTATGGTGACATACTGGGTCAGTGTAAACCCCATCTGGAGCAACACCGAGACAAGAAGGTTAATGGCTGCTCGTCAGTCTTCTTAATTTGGTGGCTTGAGGCATATAGTAATATATGCACTAGATAGATGACTATTCAAGACAGAACCCGGCTTATAGATTTACTCTTTTAATAAGTAAATAAAAGACATGAAGTTTTATAATTCTTTATTTTTAGAAAAAATATGAATTATAAAACTTTTATAATCCCTATACAAATTAAAATAATCCCAGAAATAATATTCCAAATACTTTGTGGAATAGAGGAAATCTTACTTATTGATTTACCAAATAATTTACCTATACATAGAAAAAGTATTTGAAAAAAACTAGTTAGTATAGGAAACAAAAACGAATTAATTCCTATTGTACTACAGCCAAAACCTATACTCATTGAGTCTAAAGACATAGCTATACCTAAAAATACGGCCTCTTTAATATCAATTTTATTTGAATTATCCAAATCAGAGTTGATGGGGTCTTTTATTATGTTTATGGTTATACCAAGAAATTCTATAAAAAAGCTGTATTCTGTATGTTTAAAATTCACTTCGCTTTTTTTCTCTTTTTTAAATATTGCTCCATACAATATAAACACTCCTATGAGTATTAACATAGAAGCACCAACAATGCAAGAAATATCTGATGAAATATATGCTGACAATATGTTCCCAAAAGTAATTGAAACACTTGTAAAGAATATACTTAATATAAACAGAATAATTATTGCAGAAATAGATATTTTTGTTTTTTTGATACCATATGTAATACCGACGCCAAATGAATCAATACTGGCGGAAATGGCAAGAATAATAGCATTTACTAGCATAAATAACACCTCTTTACATAATATGCATATAAGTAAAAAATGTTGTTTAACAAATTTCGACTTATTATTACAATTCTCTTTATTTTTTTAAAATATATGGTATAATATAAACTGTAATTTTATTATTACATTTAAGTTGGTAGTAATAACCACTAAAAATCAAAAGGAGGTAGCTTTATGAAGAAGCAACGGGTAGGAAGAATTTTGACGGCAGTCGCATTTGTAGGAATAATAATGTCCATTATAGTCGCTGTTTTTATTGGCTTATATGGTAAAAACTATTTTAAGCTAAGTACTGTAATTAATGGCGTAGACTGCTCTTTTTTGAGCGTAGAAAGTGCAACTAGCAAACTGGAAAAAACAATGAAAAATGCAGAGATAAAGTTTAAGTTTGCAGAAGGGAAGGAATATAAGTGCTTAGGAACTTATTTTGATTTCAAAGTTGCAGACGAAAAACTTTTAGCTGATGCATTAATGAATCAGAATACTACAGAAGAAGAACAAATTAACTTTAATGTTGACAATTTGTATTCTGTAGATGAGCAGAAAGTTAAAGAGTATCTAAGTTCCCTTTCTATTTTTAAGCAGGGCAATATGGTAAAGCCAGAAAATGCATCTTTGGAATATGATGAAAAGAGCAAAAGTATGGTAATTAAGCCTGAAAAGTATGGAAATGAAATAAATCTAGATACTGCATGTGACTTTATGCTAGACGCTCTTAAGCGAGGAGAAACAGTAATTGATTTTACAAAGATTACTAATGTTAATCCAGCAATATTGTCTACTGATCAAAAATTAAAAGAAGAACAACAGGCTATAAATGCAGTCCTTTCTAGCACAATAGAGTATACACTATATGATGGTAGTACATATACTTTAGATGCGAGTGTAATGAAGGATTGGATTGTCAGAGGAGAGGATGGATACTATAGTATTGATTTAGATGGAAATATTCCTAAGTTTATTGATAGGTTAAATGAAAAAGCACAGTATTTGCTTACTTCTACCGATTTTAATGCCACAGGATTAGGCAAAATTAAAATTGCATTTGGAAGAAAAAAATATGCCACAATAAACGAAGAGGAAGAAACTAATAGAATCAAACAACAGCTTAGTACTTCTGGAACTTATAAAGTTGAACCAATATATAATGCACTTCCAAATTATTACAACATAAATACTTATGTAGAGCTAGACATTACTAGACAAAGAGTATGGATGTATGTGAATGGAAAATGTATTTTGGACACTCCTTGTGTTACAGGAAATGTGGCAGGAGGATATTCAACACCAGTGGGTATATATTATTTGACATATAAAACGACTGATACTTATCTTGAAGGATATAATGGGGATGGAAGTAAGTATAAATCACATGTTAATTTCTGGATGCCATTCAACGGAGGAATTGGATTCCACGATGCGGCATGGAGAGGAAGTTTTGGCGGTAAAATATATATGACTAATGGCTCACATGGATGTGTGAATATGCCATATAACGCTGCTCAAACATTATATCAAAATATTGATACCAGTATTCCTATCATCTTGTATGCTTCATGATATGCTATAAAAAGGCAGGTTATGTAACCTGCCTTTTTATATGTTGTTACAATTCATGGCTTGCCTTTTGCTATTTATAAAATGTTGTTTCTTGCCCTATAAATGTAAATTGGCAAGCTGTGAATTGTAACAATTAAAAAAATGCAATTATTATAGAAATATAATTAAACATGTGTTATAATTAGCAAAAAAGAAAAGGAGGTACTTATGGAAGAAGAAGTAAAAAATAGGTATGTTTTAGGAGTAATTGGAGCATTAGTAGGAGCACTAGTAGGAGCAGTCCCATGGATATTAATGTATATTTTTGCAAATATGATGTATGCAATTTTAGCAATTTTAATAGTATTAGGAAGCTTTTATGGATATAAATTAACAAAAGCAAAAATTGATAAAAAGTTGCCAGTAATATTATCAATAACATCATTTATATCAATAACTGTTACGATGTTTGTAATTATACCAATGGCATATTTAGTACAGGAGGGACATGGATTTTCTTTTGAACTACTTACAAGTTTATATCAGTATGACGAATTTACAAAGGCAATTATGACAGATTATGTAATATCTCTTTTATTTTGCTTTATTGTAATTGGTGGAATAATAATCAATTTAAATAAACAGATAAGAGAAGGAGTGGATTCAAAAGACATAAAATTAATTTCTCAAAATGCAAGTAATTCGGTATTTTCGAATGAAGACATTGATAATGTAAGAAGCATTTTTGAGAAAAATGATGCAATGGATAAACATCATACTATAACAAAAGACTTAATTATGGAAGATATAGTTAGACAATTTGGAGCTGAAAAAGGGAAGCAAATATTTAATTATTTAAAAGTTCAAAAGATTATAAGGAAAAAATCTGGAAAATATTACTTCTCTGAAAAAGCACAAAATAGCACTTTTTATAGATATGGCCTTACTAGTATAAAGACATTTTTTATAATATTAATAATTGCAATTGTTGTTGCATGTATTATAATCTTTGTAGGAGAAAATTCAAATGATAGTTTAGATTCGCTTCAAAGTAATACGTTAACAGATACAACAAGGGTAAATACTTACGAAGCGGGAGTAGATAACATAAAGTTGGAATTTCCATCTGATATAGTTATGCTTACTAAAGATGAAATAATATATTACTTTGGTGAAGTTTATGCAAATGCTTATGATTGCCTTGCGATGAGCCCAGACTTTTCTAAAATGGTAATGGTATTTACGGATAATAAATCAAATTATGAAGAAGAATATACACCAGAGGAATATTTAAAAATGTCATTACAAGACGAAAATGTAGAAGTTGAAAAACAAGAAGTATCTGGACATACATTTTATGTTCATATGAAAACGTATGAAGGAGAAAATGGAAGTACATACGTAGAACAAGATTACATCTATGACGCAGGAGATAGCTTTATTTGTCTAGTATTTGATAGCCTAGAAAGTGACAAGATTAATGTTGGAGAGATAATAAAATAATAAGTTGGAGACAGCTTTGTTAAAAATCATAACTGCCCTTTGAAAGGATGGTTATGATTTTTTTAGTATAGGAAAATGCATTTAATACAACTATGAAAAAGTATATAGAATATTCTGCTAATATATATGCAATTTATTTAAAATATTTTTCAAAAGACGATATACATGTGTATTCCATAGATGAAGCATTTATGGATGCTACAAAATATTTAAAGATGTATGGGTTGACACCAATAGAGCTTGCAAAAACAGTAGTGCAAGATATATTTAAAACTTATGGGTTAACTGCTACAGCAGGAATAGGAACTAATATGTACTTAGCCAAAATCGCATTAGATATTACAGCAAAACATAGTGCTACAAATATTGGATATTTAGATGAAGAAAAGTATAAAAAGGAATTATGGCATCATAAGCCACTAACAGACTTTTGGCAAATTGGTCATGGCATAGAAAGAAGATTAAATAAATTACGATTAATTGAAAATTATTTTTAAACTGTAGAAATAATTTTGCTTTTGTTAGCATGTATTTTTTCTGTTCCAGCTTCTATAGCTGTTTTATAATACCAGCACTTAAAATCAATCATTTTTTCCACTTCTTTAAGTTCAGATATTTGCTTTTGAACAACAGCCTTTCTATCTAAGAATAATTCATATCTTTCTTGCAAAGAGTTATCGCCATCTGCACATAAATTTATAAATTTTTGTATATCTTTAATTGGCATTCCTGTAGCTTTTAAGCATTCTATAATTTTTAAACTCTGCAGATCTTCATCAGTAAAAGAACGAATACCATTTTTATCCCTTTTTATACTTGGGAGTAATCCTTCTTTTTCATAATATCTTATTGTAGATGCGCTTATACCAGCCTTTTGAGAAGCTCCACCTATTGAATATCCCATATATAAACCTCCAAACAAAATTGATTGTGACTCTAAAAAACATTATTTTCAACTTAAAGTAGCTTTAAACTATAAAAATATTATAGTTAAATAAAATAGATTTGTCAATGTTGCTAATTTGAAGATTTTGAATAAAATCTAGGTAATATGTATGTTGTAAATATTTGCTTTCGACCCCAAACTACGTACAAACTGTAAAACTTTGTTTAACAGTTTGTAAACTTGTCGGTTCCTACCTTAAGTACTTTAGACAAAATTTAAAACATACATATTGCCTATATAAAAAATCAAAAATCTTTAAATAGTAGGCTTGTCAATATAAAATTATTTCAAAACTATGGAGTAATTTTATTTTTTTTGATATAATAGCAAAAAATGTAGCAGAAAATGAAATAATTACAACTCATGGAAGGAATGATAATTAATTATGAATAGAACTCAAACTAAGAAAATAATGGTAGGAAATGTACAAATAGGTGGACAAAATAAAGTTAGTATTCAATCAATGTGTAATACAAAGACAAAAGATGTAAAAGCAACAGTGGAACAAATTTTAGAATTGGAAAAAGCAGGATGTGAAATTATTAGAGTAGCATGTTTAGATTTAGAAGATGCAAAAGCGATTAAAGAAATAAAAAAGCAAATTCATATTCCTATTGTAGCAGATATTCATTTTGATTATAAAATTGCATTAGAGGCAATAAAAGCAGGAGTAGATAAAGTACGTATAAACCCAGGGAATATAGGAAGTGAAGACAAAGTAAAGGCTGTTGTAGAAGCATGCAAGGATAAAAATATTCCAATACGAATAGGTGTAAATGCTGGGTCTTTGGAAAAAGATTTATTAGAAAAATATGGAGGGAAACCAACAGCAAAAGCAATGGTAGAAAGTGCAAAAAGACATATTGATATTTTAGAAAAGCTGGACTTTTATGATATTTGCCTGTCTTTAAAAGCTTCTGATTTAGATTTGTGCATAGAGGCATATGAAGAAGCTTCTAAAACATTTCCATATCCATTACATATAGGAATTACAGAAGCAGGAACTGAATTTAGTGGAACTATAAAATCAAGCATAGGACTTGGAATTTTATTAAGAGAGGGAATAGGAGATACATTAAGAGTATCTTTGAGTGATGACCCAATAAAAGAAATAAAAGTAGCAAAAGAAATTTTAAAAGATTGCAAGTTGTATAAAAATTCTCCTACACTAGTAGCTTGTCCAACTTGTGGAAGAACACAAATTGACCTAATACCAATTGCAAAGAAAATAGAAACATTTTTGCAAAATATAGAGTCAGATATTACTGTAGCAGTAATGGGGTGCGTTGTAAATGGACCTGGAGAAGCTAGAAATGCAGATGTTGGAATTGCAGGAGGAGTTGGAGAAGGGGTACTATTTAAGAAGGGACAAGTAATTAAGAAAGTACCACAAGAAGAACTAGTAGAAGTATTAGAAAATGAAATATTGAATATAATAAAAGAAGATACTATTAAGTATAGAAAATAGATAAGTAAAATACATTTCAACTTACTGGAAGATAAATATATTGATTGCATTTTAAAGCATTCGAATAAAGTATAAATATTCTGAATAATTGTAAAGGATAGATATTTAGACGAACTATTCTTTTAAAATATTAAAATAGGGAAGGAGTTTTGAAAATGAAAGTTTTATTAGTAAATGGAGGACCACACCAAAATGGTTGTGTAAATACTGCACTAGAGGAAGTTGCAAAAGAATTAAATAAGGAAAACATTGAAACAGAAATTTTTTGGATAGGAGTAAAACCTATTGCAGGTTGTATAGCCTGTGGCCACTGCGCTAAAACAGGAAAATGTGTGTTTGATGATGTTGTAAATGAATTTGTGGAAAAGGCAAAAGATGCAGATGGATTTATATTTGGCTCACCTGTACATTATGCAGGAGCTACAGGTGCAATAACATCATTTATGGATAGAGTATTTTATTCAGCATTTAATGGAGGAAAAGGAGACAGATTTTTATTCAAACCAGCCGCAACAGTAATTTCAGCAAGAAGGGCAGGTACAACAGCGACATATGACCAATTAAATAAATATTTCGGAATAAGTCAGATGCCTATTATATCTTCAAGATACTGGAACATGGTACATGGAGCAACTCCAGAAGATGTAAAAAAAGACGAGGAAGGTATGCAAGTAATGAGAATTCTAGGAAGAAATATGGCATACTATTTAAAATGTATAGAGGCAGGTAGAGAAAAGGGAATAAATCCACCAGAGCAAGAGCAAACAACTTTTACAAACTTTATAAGGTAAAAAAAGAAAACGGGCTTGTTTTGTCTTAATTATACATATTGCCTAGATAAAAAGCAAAAATCAAAAAGCTTCAAAAGTAACTTCTATAAAAAATTAAGAAAAAATTACTTTTCTTTTATACAATTATATGGTAATATAGAAAAGACTTATAATAACATCTATTGCAACCTGTTCCATCTTGCTGTTACATATATCCTTAGTAATATGAAATTATAATTTCACATTACTAAAGAGTAGCTACAATCGCTATTGCCTTTGAGTTTTCCTCCTTATAGTCGGAAACTCAAATCGGCACGAGCAAATGGCGACATAAAGTTGATTTGCTAATTCTCCAAGTATTCGAACAAAAAATATATGTGGCACGTGGAACTACGTTAGATGCATAAATAGAAGTAATTATAAAAATAGGATAAAGAATGAAAGGGGATAAAAATGGGACTAAAACTAAAAAATGTTTCAAAAAGTTTTGTTGGAAAACAAGCAGTTGATAACATTTCATTTGAAGTGGACAAACCAGGTGTATTTGGATTACTTGGTACAAATGGTGCTGGTAAAACAACGACAATTAGAATGTTGCTTGGTATTATTAAAAAAGATACTGGTGAGATTACTTGGAATGGAAAACAAGTTGCAAGAAAAACTGTTAATTTTGGATATTTACCAGAAGAAAGAGGTGTGTATCCTAAAACAAAGATATATGACCAATTAATGTATTTTGCGGAACTTAAAGGAATGAATAAATCAGATGCTGATACAGAAATAAAAAAATGGGCAAAAGTTTTAAAAGTTGATGAATATTTGCCTATGCCGGCTGAGAAATTATCAAAAGGTAATCAACAAAAAATTCAATTTATGACAGCAATTATTCATAATCCAGAATTAATTGTATTAGATGAGCCTTTTAGTGGATTAGATCCAGTAAATACTGAAATCTTAAAAAATGTTATTATAGACTTAGTAGGACAAGGCAAGTACATTATCATGTCAAGCCACCAAATGGCGTCTATAGAAGAATTTTGTACAGATATTTTAATATTAAATAAAGGCAAGACTGTACTTAAAGGAAATCTTAAAGAAATAAAAGATACCTACAAGGCTAATAGATTAGAAATAGCTACAGATAGAAATATAGATGAGTATATTAAAGAATTTAATATGAATATTGAATTTTCTAAAAATAATGAATATTCTATTAGAATAGATTCGGAAGAAAAAGCCCACGAATTATTGGGAAGGTTGGTTAAAGAAAATGTATTGGTAAATAAGTTTGAGATTAAGAAGCCGACTTTGAATGATATTTTTATAGAAAAGGTAGGTTAATTTGAAAGATAATTGTATTTGGCGTTGTTGTACTTCGATTGAAATTTAATCAACGTACACAAAGTACGCCTCATAAATTTCAATCTCGTACGCCTAGCCAAATAGCAATTCTTTTTCAAATTAATAGTTGAAAAAGAAAGAATGATGCTAAAACAGAAATTCTTTTTCAACTAGAATTTAATAATTAAAGAGAAAAGATAATTGTATTTGTCGTTGTTGTACTTCGATTGAAATTTAATCAACGTACACAAAGTACGCCTCATAAATTTCAATCTCGTACGCCTAGCTAAATAGCAATTCTTTTTCAAATTAATGTAATTATATTAGTAAAAGGGAGAAATTAGAAATGAGAGATCTAAAAACAGTAATAGGATTTACAATAAAAGATATGGTAAAAAGAAAGTCTTTTATTGTATCATCTATAATTATAATATTGATTATTATAGTAGGTTTTAATATACCAAATATAATGAGTTTATTTTCAGATGATACTTCTAGTAATGGTAGTGATAAATTATTAGTTGTAGATAGTACTAATCTTTTTGATGGTGGTTTGGATGCTTTAAATGGTATGGAATTAGGGTATGAAGTGCAAACTACAAATGAAGCCTTAACATTTGATAATATAAAAGAGAAGATTGACAACGAAGAAATTGACGAGGCTATTATAGTAGAGCAAAATGCAGGAACATATAAATTAAGATATATAGTAAAAGATATGACAATGATGACTGGAATGCCAGAAGACTTGATGGATGCAATAAACACAATTTATACAAATTTGCAAATTTCAAAACTTGATTTAACAGAAGAAGAATTACAAAGTTTAACACCTAATTTTGAATATAGCATAGAACAAACAGAAGAGCAAAAAGTTAGTGGTAATGTTCTAGCAATGATGATGTTATCTATAGTGCTATTCTATGCAATATATTTCTGTGCATATCAAGTATCTAGCTCTATTACAACAGAAAAGACTTCAAAAATTATGGAAACTTTAGTAACATCAACATCACCAAGGACAATAGTACTAGGAAAAACTATTGGTATTGGACTTGTTGGACTAATACAAGTATGTGTATTTGTTGCAGTAGCATTAATTTCTGCAAAATTATTCCTAGAGCCAGGAATGCTTGAGTCTGTGTTAGATATGTCGCAAATGACACCATATTTAGCAATAATTACAATTATATATTTCATATTGGGATATTTTACATATGCTTTATTATATGCATTAACTGGCTCAACAGTAGGAAAGCCAGAAGATATACAATCAGCCAATACTCCGGTTGCAATACTTGCTGTAATTGGATTTTATCTATCTTATTTTACAATGATGAATCCAACAAGTGATTTAAACACATTTGCAGCATTATTCCCAATTTCATCACCTTTCTGCATGCCATTTAGAATAATGATGGGAATTGCAAGTGGAACAGAAGTAGCTATTTCAATAGCAATTTTAGCAGTAACGATATTGATTATTGCCAAAGTGGCAATCAAAATATATTCAAATGCTATATTAAACTATGGAACTAAAATGAGTTTTAAAGATATGGTAAAAGTGTACAGAGATAAGAATAATTAAAACAAAAAATTGACAAAAAGTAATATATTAGAATAATGCCAAAACATAAGTTGCTGAGGAGGAAATAAAATGATAATTTCGCTTTTGTACATTTTTTTTGTTATAGGAATACCAATAATCTTTTGTATATTATTATATAGACTACGAAAAATAATTCCTTATGGGCATATTATTATGCCGATTATAATAGGAATAATTGCGCTTAGAACAGTTATTCTTTCACCAATGTATATGCTTGTACCAGTTATTTCAGACACTTCTTATGAACTTTTTCGTTCATGTTTAGTATTACTAATACAATATTATTATTATGCTATTGTAACAATGTGTTTTTATATTGCCTCTTATATTTTTATGAAGAAAGATAAAAAATTTATAATTTCTATTATAATAATTACAGTTGTAGTTGCAGTACTAATATATCTTTTAGGAGGATTTATGTTTAAAGAACGTGTGCGACCTAATGATTTATATATTAGAATGCAAGAATTTGATGCTAATAATAATCTTGTGGGATTATCAAAAAAAGAAGTTATTCAGTTACTAGGAAAACCAAAAGAATTAGACGAAGATATTAGTTATATGGATTTGGATTACTATACTTTTAATGCTGGAATTATATATGAAGGAATAATTTGGGGAGATTTTAATATTTTTACAACAAAGCATTATTATAAATATTCAGTGTATTTTGATGAAACAGATAAAGTAGAATCTACCTCATTGAAAGAAGTGGTTTAGAGAAATAGTAATGCATCAGCCATATGTTATAGTATTATAAAATATATAATAAAACTCGAGGTGTAATATGATAAAAATAAATTTTGAAGAAAATAAATCAGTAGCATATGATGGACATAAAAAAATAGGAGAGTGTGATTTTATAGAAAAGGGAGATACTTGGAATATTGTTCATACAGAAGTGGATGGAACATATCAAGGACAAGGAATAGCAAGGAAGTTAGTGGAATGTGTTATAGAGAATGCAAAGAAAAGCAATAAGAAACTAATTGCTGATTGTTCATATGCGAGGATAGTTTTAGAAAGACAAAATAGAAAATAGTAATTTTTTTACACTCCCCTTTAAGTAAGTACTTTACAAAGTGATTATATAATAATATAATGCAGTTGTAAATTTTAAAGAAAGAGGAGGAATTTAAGTATGAGAAAAAACATTAAAACATCAGAAGCAATATTTCCAATGCCTGTTCTAATGATAGCAACATATAATGAAGATGGAAGTGTTGATGTGATGAATGCGGCATGGGGAACAATGCTTAGTAGAGATCAAGACAGGTAATTATTGCAATTATCTGTCTTTTAGTATATAATCACAGCAATAAATACTAATTACGATTTATAGAAATTAGACTATGTATTTTTAAACATGCCTACTACCTGCATTTTAGCACAACAAAACTAATAAAACATTATACAGTAAACATAAAGATAGTAGAATTAAAGAATAATGTAGATATTTAGAGATAGTTGTGGTAAAATATATATTAGTAATATTTGCAAAGGGGTGTTTCTTAAATGGAGAATAAAATCAAAATAGATGAATTTCAAGAATATATTTGCAAAGGGGAATTTAATATTGCATTTGATAAAATAGCAGATAAATCCATTGAATTAATAAAAAAAATTGCTACAATGAAAGGCTTGTCACTAGAAGACATAGAGAATATAGAAGACAGAGAAGCCTTATTTTATTATTTTGAAAAATTATTTGAAGAAAATAGTGCATATTTTCAAGCAATTCCAAATTTGATGCGTAACTTTGCAATATGGAATGTTGACTTAATAGATGGTCTTGGTGAAACTAAAGAAGAAAAAATAGAGATGTATATTCAGGGATATAATTTAATAATATATGAGCTAGGAGAATACGAATTTATAAAAAATGAAGTACAAAAAAATGGCTATGAAAAGTTAAAAAATGAAAAAATCAAAAAATTAATCTCTGTTTTTAAAGAAATGTTGGATTATAAGCATAAAAGCTATGACAATAAATGGAGTTTTGAAGAATGGATAGAAGTTATAGATAAGTATTATCATTTCTACCATGATACATTAGAAAATACTTTAACTCAGATACAAAGTAATACTTTATGTCGTAGTATTTATATGGACTATCAAGTATATATTCAAACTGATGATGTGGAAAATTTAATTGCTTTGGATGATTTATATTGCGAATTAGATCCTGAAACAGGAGATTATAAAAATGTTGCAGATTTTTATGAAGACATAGAGTTAGAAGAAGGACAAACTTACAAAGATTTATATGATGAGAAAGAAGAAAAATTTATTGAACTTTTTAAAGAAATGTTAGACTATGTAAATGTTAAGCATGAGGAAGATTCTTTTGGAGCTCTGAAAGCATTAATAAGAGAACATTTTCCATATTATAGTAATACTATAACATCTTTAAGCGTAATGATGAGTAATCCTACAGAAACATATATATCATTATTAAGTAGTATGGACAGTATATTTAATTATTTTGCGAAAACATATAAAAATCATGAGGAGAATATGAAGAAATATAATGAAGAGATGCAAGAAGATGACTTAGATGAAGAGTTAGAATTCATTGACGAAGAAGAATAAACGATTGAAAGGGAGAATGTGTAATGGAAAATAAATATGAATTATTTATAAGTATAGACCAACTAACACAAAGTGTCTATGAAAAAAGTTTTAACTCTAAAGGTTATGAAATAATATATAATGATGATAATATTTTATTTTTAAAGAAAACAAATAGAGATGATTTTAACAAACAACATGAAAAAACAGTTTTGGATGTAATAATCAGTATAGCAAAAAAATACAAAACAGATGGGATTGTCCATATTGATTTAAGTAATGAAGTAAATTCTATATTGGTTAAAATTAAAGATGAGGAAAATGTAAGAGGCTTTGATAATAGGATAACTTGGCCGATCAGACAAGCTTTTACTAAAGCAATTATTTCTAAGAAAGACCAAGAAACAAATGAAGGATAATTTGAAAGGAGAATAGAAAATGTTAGAAGATATTGAGGTTTTATGCCATAGTAGCATTAGATTTAGTAAAGGAGAAATAATCTATTTTGACCCATTTAAAATAGAAAAGAATTATAATGATGCAGATGTGATTTTTATTACACACGATCATTATGACCACTATTCAGAAGAAGATATAGATAAAGTATTAAAAGAAGAGACTATCATTGTAGCACCAGAAGATTTACAAACTAAATTATTAAAAAAAGGGTTTGAAAAAGAAAATATTATTTTGGTTAAGCCAAATGAGAGCTATACAGCAAAAGGAATAAAATTTCAAACAATACCAGCATATAATACAAATAAGCAGTTCCACCCAAAGGAAAATAGTTGGGTTGGATATATAATTGAATTAGAAGGAGTTACCTACTATATAGCAGGAGATACAGACATTACAGAAGAAAATAAAAAAGTAGACTGTGACGTAGCTTTTGTACCAGTTGGAGGGACTTTTACAATGGATTACAAAGAAGCGGCAAAACTAATTAATGAAATCAAACCTAAAGTGGCTGTGCCAACTCACTATGGTAGTATAGTAGGCTCAAAAAAAGATGGAGCAAAGTTTGCTAAATTAGTAAGTGATGAAATAGAAGTGAAGATTTTAATGGCTTAAAAAAATATATATATAAAATTACAAACATCATTTGAAATATTAAATGTAAAGTAAAAGAAAGGATTAAATAACTTTATGGCCTACACAGCATATTATAATTCTCCAGTTCGGAAAAATATTGCTAGCAAGTAAAGATAATAAATTGATAGGAGCATGGTTAGAGGGACAAAAATATTTTTTAGGAAATTTAAAAGAAGAGACACAAGAAAAAGATGATGATATTATTTTAGTAAAAGCAAAAAAGTGGTTGGAAAGGTACTTTAACGGAGAAGAACCACAAATTTCCGAGCTGGATTTAGCGCCAAGGGGAAGCAATTTTGCTAAAAACGTTTGGAAGTTATTATGTGAAATTCCTTATGGAGAAGTGACTACTTATGGCGAAATAGCCAAAAAAGTGGCCAGGATAATGAACAAAAGTACAATGTCAGCACAAGCAGTGGGAGGAGCTGTGGGTCATAACCCAATTTCTATTATTATTCCATGCCATAGAGTAGTAGGAACAAACGGAAGTTTAACAGGTTATGCTGGTGGTATAGATAAAAAGATATTTTTATTAAAGCATGAGAGAAAGTAAAAGAGGTGAAAATGTGAAAGGAAAAGTAATAGATATTGTTGCTACTATTGTATGTATTGCTTCAATAATATGGGGGATGTATTTATGTTTTTTCTATAAAGTAGCTGATAAAACAGAAGTAGTAGAAGCATATGCAAATATTGAAGATTATCCAGTATATGACGGTAGAAATGTATATGAGTATTGGAAAACTACTTTAAATGAAGACCAACAAATTTTGTATGAAGAAATGAAAGAATCATATCTTCAATTTAGGGACACTTTTTCTACGCAAATAGATAATATATCTCCTAATGAGTTTAATAATGTATATAGGGCTATATATTTGGACCATCCAGAAATATTTTGGATGGATTCATATTTAACAATTAAAACCCTTACAAATAATGTGAATACAAATAGAGAAATAGATCTTTATTATTCACATTCTTTAGAAGAGGCAAAAGAGATAAAGTCGCGCATAGAAGTTAAATATAACGAAATTATTGAAGAAGCAAAAAAGCAAGACAATGACTTTAAGAAAATAAAATATGTCCATGATAAACTAATTGAAATATCTCAATATCATGATTATACTGAAGAAGAAATATCTCAATATCAATCAATAGTTTCAATATTTGAAACTGGGAATACAGTTTGTGCAGGTTATGCATACGGATTTAAATTCATCATGGATCAATTAGGTATAAAGACTATTTGCACTCATGATATAAGTAATGAAGATACATCAAAGAATCATATTTGGAATATGGTTGAACTTTATGGAAAATGGTACAATCTAGATATTACATGGGATAACAAAAAAGATTCAGAAGGAATTATATATGACTATTTCTTAAAAGATAATGATGAGTTCTATACAAACCATAGAATGCAATATGGAATTCCAACAAATTAAATTTAAAAGGGAAAGTGATTATGGGAAATATAATAAGCAAAGCAAAGAAAGCATTAAAAAATTTTTTATACGAAGAAAATACAGAAAGTGAGGAAAAAGAAAAATCATCCTCAAATAAAAAATGGAGTAATTATATCTATTTTATAGTTATGTTTATGATTTTTGGACTTATTGTATCTAACCACATTACAAATAAAAAAGAAGATAGTAAACCTATACCAAGTGCAGATTTCTTAGAAAAAAAATTAGAAGGAGATATTAGTACAATAAATTCAGGTGAGCTTAGTAAGTATATGATTGATAGTGCTAATAATTGCTATATAAAAATTGCAATGACAAAAGTGGGAAATAGAGTGGCGTATTCTCTAACTTATAGATATGATTTAATACCTACTGGGCAAGTGGCGACAGAGGAATATTTTACTTCGGGAAGTATGGCATCAATACTTACAAACGGATATCCTTATAAATCTTATAAAGAGATGGGATTAAATAATGATGAAGAAGCATATTTGGCCACACAACTAGCTGTATATGAGCTTGTATCTATAATGCAATACGAAGACATCTCAAATGGCGAATTCTCAATTGATGATATTAATGCAAGTGAACAAAGATATGTAGATATGGTGACACGTATAAAAGAAAAAGCAAAAGAATTATTAAATTATGCACTCGAAAATCCTTTTGAGGATGATTTAAGTGCTATAATGGATATGCCTGAAAGCAAGATAACACTAGAAAATGATACTGCAATTGTTGGGCCTTATTCTATAGAAACAGATACTGACGAAATTACTAAAAGAATTATGGGAGAAGAATTTAAACCAACAGTTGAAGTCAATGTAAAGAGTTATATTGATAATACCTCAGCTATAGTTACAGACAAGAATGGTAATGAATTAGAAAATATAAAGAATGGAGAAAAATTTTATATAAAAATTAGTGGAGATGATAAAATATTTTCACAATTTAAGTTAAATGCAAAAACATATCTATTATCTGCAAAGATATATAAGAATAATGAAAATAATAAAAAATATGTTGTTTTAGAGCCTAGAGATATAAATTACTCAGATATAACTTCAATTATATATAATCTGGGTTCAGGAAGTATAGATATAAACTTTAAAAACTATGATGATGAGATTTTAAGTGGAATAAAATACTATATCTATGATGAAAATGACCAACTTATACAAGACATTGTTGCAAGGAAAGAAGGTTATGATTTTGATTTACCAGTTGGAAAATACTATATAAAAATATATGAGATTCCAGATGGGTATTTTATCAATGGAGAAAAATTTGATTTTGAAATTGTAAAAAATAAAGAAAATGTATTAGATATTCAAGTGGATTCACTTTAATTGATATGAGTATATGCTTAATACAAACAAAATCAATAAAGAATAAGGCGGTTAAAATTTTGATAATTATAATCGCTTTATTTTGTACATGCATTATATCAGGCAGTTCCTTATGTAGGAGTTTTAAAAGTGTTAGATTTATTAGAGCCAACAAATAAAATATTTGAAGAAAAAGGAATTAAATTACCATTAGAAAAACAAGGAACAACAAACAGAGAAAATCGTTTTGACAAAGGATTAGAAGTGCAAAAATCAATATTTGGAGATGTAATTGATAAAAATTATGAAAATTCTCCAGAAAATCAAGTTCATATTCAAAAATTCTTATCTGATAACTGCTTTGGAGATTATTATACAAGAAATTGCCATAAAAATACACATTCCCTTTTATTTGAAATTACTTTATACAAATGTATAGAGTAATTTCTTTTGCTATATAATTTAAAAATTACGAAAAGTTTAACTGTTTTTATATGAAATATATTAACAAAAAATATAGAACAGTAGACTTTTGTGTGATATAGTATATAGTAAAATAAATAGTAGGAGTTATTATGATTAAAAGATTAATTTTTGATGTAGATGGAACATTAATAACTAATGTCAAACTTTCAGAAGCAATAACAAAAGCATTAAGGAAAATAGGAATATATTCAGAAGAAAATCTAAGAAGATTTTTACAAGCAATTACAACATATGAGCAAACATATAATAATTACAATAGAAAAGACTATTTATACCACTTTAGCCTAGCTCTTCAAACTCAATTACCACAAGATTTTATAGATATATTTTTCAAAGAATTAAAATTAGTGATACCATCAGAAAATGATAAAATACAACAAACGATAAGTAAATTATCTAAGCAATATGAATTGGTTTTACTAACTAATTATTTTAAGGAATCACAATTAAATAGATTAAACAATATGGGAATTGGATCATTTTTTATAGAATGCTATGGAGAAGAGTCAATAAAACCTAATAAAGAAGCGTACTTAATGGCTTGTGGTAAAAATCATCCAAGCGAATGTGTTATGATAGGTGATAGTGTCGCTTTAGATATCATTCCTGCGCAAAATCTACATTTAAAGACAATTTTTGTAGATTCTATGCAAAATAATAAATTAAATATTAGTAGTATGTCTGTAAGGACTGTTAATCAAATTAATAATAGACTAATAGAAAATTTAGAAGATAAAGAGAAAAATGAACAAAAAAAGAATGGATTTATTAATTAAGAGTTCATTTTTCTGTTATATAATTTTTAAAAATAAAAATAATAAATTTTGGGAGAAATAAGTATGCTTAGTGAATTTGTAAAAAAACATGAAAAGAATTAAATTTGGATTTCTGTTTTAATGTTAATTTTAGAGATATTTTTAATTATAGCACCAATTAGTTCATCAATTACAGCAATATATATGTTTGGTATATTTATCGTTGTAGATGGCATTATGCACATCGTGTCTTATTGTAAGGCAAAAGCAGTGGATTATAGTAGAATTCAAAAACAGGAAAAAACAATATTTTGTATTAACTATGCTACAGCTAATGATGGAGAAACTAACGAATATTTAGGACTTGGACACAAGGTAATTGATTTTAATATGCAAATGGATATGATGAAATTAAAATGGCTCTTGGTTTATCAAGTATGTAGATTTTGAGAATGAATATAATTATGGGAATAATAGTTTATAGGAGACAAACGTAAAGGAACA
The DNA here is from genome assembly GCA_944392435.1 of uncultured Clostridia bacterium. Classification (GTDB taxonomy): domain Bacteria; phylum Bacillota; class Clostridia; order TANB77; family CAG-508; genus CALXVA01. The sequence continues at coordinate 2,064 of CALXWQ010000083.1, read as the reverse complement.
AGAAGCAATATAAGAACTACCACAAGAGTATCCAATGAAACAATCTATAAAATAAGGCTGTGAATCGTAACAAATGAAAAAATAGAAAGTTATAGTAGCATAATTTCTTTTTTTGTGGTATGATAAAAAACATGAAAACGAATCAATTAGAAAAAATAAGTAATTTAATAAAAAACATAAAACAAATTGTAAAATCCATACCAATTCGAATAAGAATAGTTGTTGCCATTCTATTAATTATCTTAATTGCTATTGTTATCATAGTTTCCATTATTAGGGTAGAAGAGAGTAAACAAAAATATGAAATATACGATGGAACTAATTTAGATGAAGGAAAATATCCTGGATATAAGGAATTAATTGATGAATTACAAGCAAGCCATCCAAATTGGACATTTACTTTATTTTACACAAGACTTGATTGGGAAGAAGTAATTGCAAATGAAGGACATTCGGATGCTAGAACATCTCCTTTGAACTTAATTCCAGATTCATCGAAATATCCAGAGGATTGGAGATGTGCTATTTGTGGAGATAAAAGGTATGATAATGGAACATGGCTATGTGCTTCTGATAAAGCAATAAGACATCAAATGGATCCAAGGAATATTTTGAATGAAGATAATATATTTCAATTTTTAGAATTAAAATTCACAGAAGGAGCGCAAACAGTAGAGGGAATAAAATCACTTACAGAAGGCTCTTTTTTGGAAGGTGATAGCATAGCTGAGGCATTAATACAAGCTGGAAGAAATGTAAATGTGGATGCTTATTTTATTACAGCGAGATTAATACAAGAACAAGGAAGAAGTGGAACTACTTTATCAAGAGGATATGAATATAATGGAGTGATAGTATATAATCCATTTAATATACGAGCAACAGGAAATTCTAGTGAAGAAATTTTGCAAAATGCAGCAGAATATGCTTATGAGCAAGGTTGGGATTCTTTAGAAAAAGCTTTAATTGGTGGAGTGAATTTTGTAAGAAGCGGATATATTGATGTAGGGCAAAACACATTATATTTACAAAAGTTTGATATTGTAAATCAAGATGGAACACTATATTTGCACCAATATATGCAAAATTTATTAGCACCTGAGTCAGAGGCAAGCAATATGAAATCAATATATGAAGCTTCTGGTACAGTAGATACAAATCTAAACTTTATTGTACCATTATATGAAAATATGCCAGAAGAATTTCAGAGAAAAATTTTGGATTTGAGAACAATATAAAGTCTGTACCATTGTATGGCAGTATTGTGTATATAAGAAAAACGAGAGTAGTTATTGATAATTACTCTCGTTTGTGTTACTATAAAAACAAGGGTGATGTTTTATGGGAAGTTTAGTTGTAATCCCTTTAATGGGATTTTTAGGAATACTATTTATTGTGTTTAATCTTATCGTAATTGCATTAATCATACTAACAATAGTATTTGGAATAATTAGAATTATAAAAAAGAAATTTAAAAAGACAGTAATCGTTTTATTAGTTGTAACAATAGTTTTGTGTGCCATAGACTTTAAAATTATTTATGATTTTACACACTATGACGAAATTGAAAAACAAGAGTTAATACAAGAAGAGGGTAAAGAACTAGTTGCAATAATGGATTATGATTATGACAAAGTAAAAGAATATTTAGACAATGGTTGGAATCCAAATGAAACAACAAAAGCAGTTTATTATGCTATAAACTATAATCCAGATGAGAACAAAGAAAAAGATGAGTGGAGTATATTAGAATTATTACTTGAAAACAGTGCTAATCCAGATGTGCAGATATATGATGAGCCTACAGGAGTAAATACGCCACTTACTTATACAACAGAATGTGGATATTATGGAGCAACAAAATTATTATTAGAATATGGAGCAGATGTGAATTTCCAAGAAAATAGATTTGGAGACACACCAATACATTCCTTAAGATTTTATGATAATGACAAAGCAGCAGAAACATTGGAACTATTATTGGAATACAATCCAAATTTAGATATAGAAAGTAATTCTGGAGAGAGTGTAAAAGAATGTTTAGAAAACTTTGAAAAAGATTAT
>CALXWQ010000082.1 GCA_944392435.1 uncultured Clostridia bacterium | reverse complement strand
TAGGGCTCGAACCTATGACCTCCTGCTTGTAAGGCAGATGCTCTCCCAGCTGAGCTATGCGCCCATTTCCTTCGACTCGTTTAGTATACTAAATTTTTTTTATTTTGTCAATATATTTTTTTAAATTTTTTTATTTTTTTTGTTACTAGATGTAACAATTCACGGCTTACTAATTCACATTTATATGGCAAGGAACAATATTTTCTTGCTGTATATTTATAAACAGCAACATGTAAGCCGTGAATTGTTACTTTTTTACCAGGTTAATAAAAATAGCGATACATTCTATGAATTTGTTTTTCTCTATAATTTATTTGTTGGAATTAAACTTTCTAAATTCTCACCTCATACTCATATACTTTAATTTCTTTTGTTCCAAACTCAAATTCATTTAATTTATAATTCAAATTAAAACTATCTTCTTTAACAAATTCCAAATTTAATTTATTAGCATCTATTAATACTGCTGTGGACAAATCCATTCCTAAAGGTAATGTTTTATTAAAATTATCATAAAACATTATATTCGTATAAAATACTGCTGGCGTATTTTCCTTAATATTAACTTTGTGTATTAATATTTTACTTTTCTTACTAGATAGCTCATTTTTTATTGCATCCATTGGATTTATGTACAATAATTTTATGCCTTCAATTAGTTTTTTACTAGTTACCCCATATATCGACATATCATATGGTGATTGTATTTTATTCAAAGATTCTTTTATTAAATGCAAATAACTTTCTAAATTTTCAGTATATGATTTAATATCTGTATCCATATTTATATTTAGAACTTTAAATTTATCTTTTTCTATTTCTCTATGTCGTGTATTATTTATTGTTTTTTGCTTTGTTTTATCTTCTACCAATCCTCCAAATATGTCAAAATCCTTGCTATTAATTATTTCTATATCTTTTTCATACTCTTTTTGTAAATCTGCCAAGTCTTTAACTAACGGATTTACTTTTTTAGTTTTGGCTTTTTTCTTCTTAACTTCTTCCTCATCTTCTTCAATAAATACTTCTACATCTGTTTCATTTTCTTTTTGTATTTCTTCAAAAGAATCTGGTACTTGTTTTAAAGCAAAAATTGCATCTGTTTCATTTTTAGAGAGTTTTCTTCTCTGAAGCTCATCCATCATTTTGCCTAAATCTTCTAAATCCGATTCATAATCAAAGTATTTTCTAATCTTCTCTTTTTCATCCTGTTCTTTTTCCTCTGCTTCAGCTAAAGTTTGCACTTCGTCCTTGCTTGTAAACTTCCAGAATTCAAAAATACTTTTTTTATGTTTATCAATTTCCCTTATATAAAGCTCTGCATTATCGTTCTTTTTAGTTAAAATTTCTTGTTTTCCTTCCATTGCCTTAATATCTAAATTATAATTTGTATTCTCTTTAACTACTTCTTCCAGTTTTGTACAAATATTTATTAAATCTTCTATTGTATACTGCGACTTTAACTCATATAAAGCTTCTAATGTTTCATCCTTTTGTATCTGTTGCTCACGTTCTATTTTAATTGTTGGTTTGGCTTCTACTTTTACTTCTTTTTTCTTTTTAAAGAAATATTTAACTCTGCCAAAAAATGTTTTCTTGCACTCCAAGAAAGTCGCTATCTGTCTTTGCCTTAGCATATATTCTTGAGTCAAATCTTCTATTATTGTTTTAAACTTTCCTAACTTTCTTTTTAATTCTTTTCTTTCTTTTTCCTCTTTTTTTAGTTTTTCTATCTTATCCAAATATTCCAGTTTTATAAAATCGGATAAATTTTTATACTCTATTTTTGTATTATTTTGCCAGAATTCTATTTCCCCTAATTTTCCTATTTTAGTTGTAAAATGATATTCATCTTTTGCTCCTGTTGCTAATATAAACATTGCTTTCAACAACTTATACAACTCTAAAGCATCTCTTTTTGTTATTAATGTAATTCCGTACGTACTTTTAATTTTATCATATGCATTAGTTTCCCCAACAATTTTAATACACATATTGTCATCTTTATCAAATACCTCGTATACATTAGGCCATTCTTTTGTAAAATACCATAAATAATTTTCTATATCTGCGATTTCGGACTTTGTTAAAAATCCTCCTGTATACTCCATATGACTAATTGGTACAAAAATATATCTACCTTTCTTAGCCCTAACATTTGCAATTTGCTCTTTTAACAAATAAAAAAGAGCATTATTATCCTGTTCATTAGTTGGAACAAGCATAAAATACTTTTTTGCATAATCAGAGTAATATATTTGCCATATAAAATTATTTGGATATTTGACTTCATATGGAATTATATCATTTAAAGCCTGTTGTTCCTTTGCTATTTCTTCAATTCTACTTTTGTCCATCATAGCTACCATATTCATAAATGTAGCATATTTTTCCATATTTCTTTTATTTTTATCATCTAGATAGTCACAAATAGGACTAGCTAACTTATATCTTTCTTTAATGTCCATTAATCTATCTGCTGGTGAGATAAGTATTTCTATATTTTTAATATTTACGTATCTATATACCTTATATACTGTGTCATCATATGATTTAGATGGTCTAAAATTTAGAGTATCATGTTCCTTTAAAAAGGATGGTATTCTGTTTAGTTTAAGCCCAATATATTCTAAATTTTTCTCAATTGTGCTTTCTTGTTCTTTTGTACTTTTAGCCATTTTTAATCCCATTCCTTCCTTCAGTTACAAAACTAGTTGGAAAAGAATTAAACTTTGACTAAAGAAACATATTTAAAATTTATGAAGCATACTTTTTATACGTCAATTAAATTTTAAACAAAGTTTGACAATATCAAAATTATAAATCTTTTTAACTAGCCTTCTTTTCCATTAAGAATTATATCATAAATTTTCAGATTATTCTACATGTAATTAGAAGATTTTAAAAAATTTGTTACTAGATAGTTACAATTCACGGCTTACTTGTTGCT
>CALXWQ010000081.1 GCA_944392435.1 uncultured Clostridia bacterium | reverse complement strand
TCAAATACAAATTTAGTAGCTCCAGTAACTTTAGGAGATGAGACATTTGTAGCAGCTGGTTCAACAATAACAGAAGATGTGCCAGCTTACGCTTTAGCAATAGCAAGAGAAAGACAAACAAACAAAGAAGAATGGAACAAGAAATAATGAAACAAAATAGTCTTTAGTATTTTTTGTTATTAAAAAAACACACCTAATAATTAAAAGTTAGGTGTGTCTTTTTTGGGGCTTTAGTATAGTAAAAACTGCAGATTTATCCTAAGTTAGAATGATTATACAAAATATATGTTATTGATATAAAATAACTTTAAAGTTCCATGCTATTGTTTAAATCAATCATAATGTTCAATTCCAAAAATGATTATCTTATATATTCCATAAAGATTAATTGTACACATAGAAGTGATGGCTAGAGTATATATAGTATTTTTTATCTTAGGCCATTTTTTCAGTATGCTTTCAAAGAATTTGAAAAGCAAACAAACAAATGACCAAGAAAAATAGTATGAATAAAGTATGAAACCGTTTTCATCTGCACCATATCCAACAATTGGCATCAATATTACTGAAAATATTATCCAAAAGAGGCAGATTTGAGACAATTTATCTTTTCTGTTTAAAATAAATCCTACTAAAACAATTAATAAAATAATTATTCCTAAGACGTTTGTTTTTTCATTGTTTGTTTGTGCTATACAATAATTCAATGCATGTATACGATAACTAACGTTGTTTACTATCGCTATTGAATTTGCTAAAAAAATTTCTTTTGTTTCTATTTCTGGAGCGACCATAGTGTTAAATGCAAAATTTGTATACATGTTTAGTCTAACATTGAATGAAGTATTTTCTCCAGAAAAGTGTGAATAAGCTTCAGTTTGTTGGCTTAATTTATCTGGAAAAATTAGTAAAACTTTTGCGGAGATTATTAATACAGCCACAAATTTTAAAAAAGTAAAGAAAATATTTTTGATACTGTTTTTTAAATTTCCTTTTTCTCCTAGTAAAGGAAACAATATTCCTGATGTTAGTAAAGAACCTGTTGAAAAGATAAATAGCCAGTCTCTATCTTTAATTTTATTTATTGACATATATATAAATGTTACCAAATAAAATACAGATATTGCATATTGTTCCATATTTATTGAAAACAATAATGTTGGGTATGTAACTGATAGAAATATGATAAATAGTAGTCTTGTAATACCCTTTAAATTCATCATTTTTTCAATTAAAATTATTGAAACGAACATCAAAAATCCTTGTATCACAGCTATTAGAAAAGGATATATCTGCTTAAAGCTTATATCTGAAATTAATCTAGGAAGTATAGTATATGGAAAAGCAAATATAGAAAAGAATGGCTGTCTAAGGTCATTTTCTACATCATTTATTTTGTTGTAAGTATCTTTCTCTAAAAGTATTTGAGTGTCAGCAGTAAATATTAAATTACTTCTGATACAGGTATATATCATATCTATTAGAGAGTTTGCCTCTTTTGTGGTTTCATCGTTAACAACATCATATTCTATATGATAGCGTCTATTTTCTTTATTTATTTGAGCATGTGTAAAAATTGTAGTTACATTATAAATAACTATAACTGCTACTGTAAGAATGCTTGTGGCAATAATTAAAAAGTTTTTCTCAAATTTATTTAATGATTTTATGAATAATTTAAAATAACACCAAAGTTTACTATAAAACCAGTATAGGAAAGTTACAACTGAAGGGTAAGCAATAATTACAAATATGATATTGGCATATGTTGTTGAATAATACAACATATAAAATGAAGTTAAATTTAATTCATAAAAACTTATAACAACAGTAATTACTAAAATTATTTTATTTAAACTATTAAAAATTAATTTTAACAAATTAAATTTATTTGTAACAAATAACATTATAAAGAAAGATGCTAGAGGCAAAGCAATATCTATTACAGAATTTGATAAATCTGCTACAATTAATATTGCTGTTAGACTTGCACAAGATATGCTAAATAATACATTTATTAATATTTGTATAATTTTATTATTATAAATTTTACTTAAATCTATTGATTTGTTTAATGTGTTCATATATTATTCCCCTTTTTTATAATTAGTTAAAAATTAAATATAATAGAAAAAGGTGAAGCGGGTAAAATGCGTATAGCAAATATTTTATCTTTTTACCTTGCTTTCCATTATATAAGCCAATAAACAATGCTGGTAAAGCTGTAAATAAAAATAGTAGCACAATTAAATAATTAAAATTATATTTAATTAAATCTGGTAAATATTTAATAAAACATAATGCTACAAAAATGCTGAGCATTGCGATTTTTCGTTTTCGTAATAAATAAAATGCAAAAATTATTATTACTCCCCAATAGCCATAATCTGTATGTATTAATTCAGCAACATATGATAGCAAAACTACTATAATTAAAGCAAAAATTTTATCTATGTAATGTACAAAAGGCTTATCATTCTTACTTTTTTGAGATAATGTACAAATATAATCATACAAATATATACTTAGCAATCCAATAAATAGTGTGAAGAATACATTAAGTGAAAAAGTAGTTGCATTTAATATTTTATATGAGAAAAGTGAAAAAGGTATTTGAGATATAATAGCGAAAATACCTAATCTTATAAAATATTTTCTCAAATTTTTAGTATGTGTATAACCTTCACTAATCTGAAAAGCAAATATAGGAAAGGCCATTCTACCTATTAAATTTAAAAAGCTAAACTGACCCAAAAAAGCATCGCCGAAATGGTCACAAAACATAGCAACTATTGCTATTATTTTTAAAGAAAAGCTTGTCATGGCAACCTCCATTCTTTAATATTGTCGCATTTTTTAACTATTAAATTATAACATATAATTATTTTTTTTGTATATAGTATTTTTTTATCTTTTACATTAAGTGTTACAATTCACAGCTTGCAAATTACATTTATAAATATAAAGCAAGAACAACATTTTATAAAAAGTAGCTCG
>CALXWQ010000080.1 GCA_944392435.1 uncultured Clostridia bacterium | reverse complement strand
TTATCAACTATGTATAAGTAAAACATCCCCTTTTATTTTCAAAAGCAACTGATGAAAATTAGTTGCTTTTTTATTTTATTTTCATGTTTTATTTTCGCGTTTTATTTTCGCGTTTTATTTTTGTGTTGTATTTTCGTGTTGTATTTTTGTATAGGAATTTTCGTTTTTTCAAAATTGTATTATAGTTTTATAAAAAGGCACACCTAATTTCTAAAATCTAGAAATTAGGTGTGTCTTTAAAAAAATTATTTAATTTAAAATTTATGAATTAATGTTAAATTTAACTTTGTATAAAGTAATTAAGCAAGTTCAACAACTGCTCCTACTTCTGTAAATTTAGCTTTTAATTCTTCAGCTTCTTCTTTCTTTACATTTTCTTTAATTGTTTTTGGAGCTCCGTCAACTAAATCTTTAGCTTCTTTTAATCCTAATCCTGTAGCATCTCTAACTACTTTGATTACTTGGATTTTGTTTGCTCCTGCTTCTTTTAATACTACATTAAATTCTGTTTTTTCTTCAGCTGCTCCTGCTGCTGCTCCAGCTACTGGTGCTGCTACAGCTGCTGCAGATACTCCATATTTTTCTTCTATTCCTTTTACTAATTCTGATAATTCAACAACTGTTAAGCTGTCGATAGTTTCTAATAATTCATCTATTTTTGCCATTTTTAAATTCCTCCTTAATTTTATTTTTTATTTTTTAGTATTTTCAAATTGTTTTATAAAACTTATTTTTCAAAATTCTAAAGAAAATACATTTGTGAACTTGGCGTGTTCACTGTTTAGGTTAGTTATTTTTAACCTAATTTGATATTTATTTCTAAAATGTTAATTTTAGAAGTTTAAACTTTATTTTAAGAATAAAGTTTAACTTTTGACTTTTTTATTTGAATTTTAACATCTTAAGTCAAAGTTTTAATTTGCTCTATGCGTTTTCTGTTTCAGTTTCAGCACGTTTAACTCTAACTGCATCCAATGTAGCAGCAAGTTTTGTAATATTTCCAAGTAAGCAACCTGCAAGTTTTGCAAGAAGTTCTTGTCTTGATGGTAATTTTGCAAGAGTTATTATCTCTTCTGCCGTCATAACTTTTCCTTCTATAATTCCACCTTTAATTTTGTAAAATTCATTGTTTTTAGCATAATTATAAATTGCTTTTGCAGTTGCTAAATAGTCTTCCTTACTTGTTACTAGTGCTGTTGGTCCTTCTAATAATTCGTCTAAACCATTTTCGCCATTTGCATTTAATGCTCTTTTTATAATATTATTTTTAATAACTCTGTATTCACCTTTTGCTTCTCTTACATCGTTTCTTAATTTAGTAACATCTTCAACTGTAATTCCTCTATAGTCAACTAATAATACTATAGATGCATCTTTTAAATCTGTTGCTAAATTATTAACTGCTTCTTCTTTTTGTTTTAATATTTTTTCACTAGCCAAATCTTTTCACCTCTTTTTCTATATAATAAAATAATAAATCTGTATATATAGCCACATTTTTCTTAGGCATACATATACAGAATATTTAATCCGCACATTCATATGCCTAGGTAAGACTTACTTTTTTGCTTACTGTCTTTGGCTATTCAAAATAATTTTGTGCACATTTGATAAATCAACTGCACATACGAACGTCAAAAGCAAGGCTTTTGCAACGTCCTATTATCTTATTTTTGATCAATATACATACTTGGTCCCATTGTTGTAGATATAGCTACACTCTTAATATATTGTCCCTTAGCTGCTGCTGGCTTTGCTTTTATAATAGCATTCATAATTGTTTCATAGTTTTCCATTAATTTGTCTGTTCCAAATGAAACTTTACCAAATCCTAAGTGAATAATATTTGTTTTGTCTAGTCTATACTCAACTTTACCAGATTTAATATCTTTAATTGCTTTTGTAACATCCATTGTTACAGTTCCTGATTTTGGGTTAGGCATTAAGCCTTTTGGTCCTAATATTTTACCAAGTCTACCTACAACACCCATCATATCTGGTGTTGCAACTATTACATCATAGTCAAACCAGTTTTCTTTTTCGATTTTTGGTATTAGCTCTTCTGCTCCAACAAAATCTGCTCCTGCTTTTTCTGCTTCTTCAGCTTTTGGTCCTTTAGCAAATACTAATACCTTTAATGTTTTACCTGTACCATTTGGAAGTACTGTTGTACCTCTAACTTGTTGGTCAGCTTGTTTTGAATCTACACCTAATTTAACATGTAGTTCAACTGTCTCATCAAATTTTGGTTTTGGCATTTTTTGAATTGTATCTAGTGCTTCTTTAACACTATATACTTTTGTTTTGTCAACAAGCTTTTCTGCTTCTTGATATCTCTTTCCTCTTTTCATTTTTACCTCCTTTGGTTCAAACGAACTTAAAATGTTCTCCCATAATTTTAATAATTATTCTTCTACTACAACACCCATAGATCTTGCAGTACCTGCTACCATACTCATTGCTGCCTCTAATGATGCTGCATTTAAGTCTGGCATTTTTTGTTTAGCAATTTCTTCAACTTGTGCTTTAGTTAATTTAGCTACTTTTTCTCTGTTAGGCTTTCCAGAAGCTTTTTCGATTTTAGCAGCCTTTTTAATTAAAACAGCCATTGGTGGTTCTTTTGTTATAAATTCAAATGACTTGTCTTTGTAAACTGTAATTACAACTGGAATTATCATTCCATTTAGGTTTGCTGTTCTGTCATTGAATTCTTTAACAAATTGCATAATATTTACACCACTAGCACCTAAAGCTGGTCCAACTGGTGGAGCTGGTGAAGCCTTTCCTGCTGGTATTTGCAATTTTATTACATTTCCTATTTCCTTCTCTGCCATTACTCTAGCACCTCCTTTAAATAAATATGTATATTAATCTAAAATAGATTATTAACTAAATTTTTTGTACCTGTGAGAAATCTAGTTCTACTGGAGTTTCTCTACCAAACATTGATACTAGTACTTTAACTTTATGTTTTTCTTTGTTAATTTCTGTTACAGTACCTATAAAATCTGTAAGAGGTCCGTCTAAAACTTTTACAGAATCATTTACATCATAATCCACATTTACTTCTGTAAATTCGAATCCCATTGCTCGTATTTCATCCTCAGTAAGAGGAATAGGATCTGTACCAGAACCAACGAAGCCTGTTACTCCTCTAGTATTTCTTACAATATACCAAGTTTTTTCAGTTACTATCATTTTTATTAAAACATAACCTGGAAAAACTTTTTTTAAGTTAGTTTTTCTTTTTCCATCTTTAATTTCAATTTGTTCTTCCATAGGAACAATAATATTAAAGAAATAATCTTCTAATTCCCTATTCTTAATTGTTTTTTCAAGGTCTGTTTTTACTTTATTCTCATAACCCGAATAGGTATGTATAACATACCATCTTGGTACTAAATCATTTTCTTCTTGAGACATATTTGGGCCTCCTTCATATATTTATTAAACACTATTTTTAATTAGCTACTTCATTTGTTGTTTGGTTTGTTGTTTCGTTTGTTGTGTTTGTATCAGTAGCTAGCTCATTTGTCTCATCAATTGCAGAATCCAAGTCAATAGCATTTAAACCATTAATAAGGCTGTTATCACTTGTATCTACAACTTCTTTTAATTTATCAATACCATATGTATTCATACTTTCAAATACAAAATCCAATACGAATACAATAACAGCAGTTATAAGCACAACTGTTATTACAGCAACTGTATTATTTACTAGTTGTTTTGGTGTTGGCCAAATTACTCTCTTTAATTCTGCCTTAAAATCTTTCATAAAGTGCTTTTTATTTTTGCTATCTTGTTTTTTACTTGCCTGCTTTTTACTATCTAGCTTCTTTGCATCTTTAGGCATTTTTATTCCCCCTTAAAGGTCTTTCTATTTTGTTTCTTTGTGTGTAGTACGTTTTTTGCAATACTTACAATACTTAACAACTTCTAATCTTTCTGTATTGTTTCTCTTGTTTTTTTCTGTCATGTAATTTCTTCTTTTACATTCTGTACATTCTAAAGTTATTGGTTCTCTTACTCCTTTTGCAGCCATTCTTATACACCTCCAGATTTATTTATGCTTTATTTACTATATTTATAAGCGTATGTATCTACATACGCTTGATTATTATATCACTTTTTATATGTGTTGTCAACTAGTTTGAAGCTAATTTTCGGGAATTTTCTGGGCAATTCCCATTATTTTTTTATAAAATAACTTAACTTATTCTACTTTTTCAGTCATTTAAAACAAACTCCACTTTTATCATCATATTATTACCTATTGCCCCTTCAATTAAAATATTTACATTTTTATTTAATTTTCTATACATAAAATCTGCCACATCATCATAACCATATATTGTAATAATACTATTGTTTTCCAGCATAACTTCACATTGTGCAATAGATGTATACGTATTTTTTTTATTATATCTGTTATATATAAATTTAAAATCTATTTGACTTACTACTTTTCCATATAATATTACAATATTCATATTTTCATATTTTCCCTTTTATAGTGTATTTTTTACATATTCTAATTTTATA
>CALXWQ010000079.1 GCA_944392435.1 uncultured Clostridia bacterium | reverse complement strand
TTATATTAAATTATATAGCTTCCTTGTCTTCTTGAATTTCGTCAGCCTCATTTTCATCTGACTTTTTATCAATAACTTCTAATGTAGATACTGATACTTCATATGCTACTCTATTTTCAACTGTACCATCTTCATGCTTTTTCTCATATTGTCTTGATTGTACTCTTCCTACTACTTTAATTTCTGTTCCTACAGCGACAGATTCGCAAAACTTTGCATTTCTTCCCCATGCTATACATGGAATATAGTCTGATTTATTATATGATCTATTTACTGCAAGTAATATGTCGGCAATTTCTCTTCCAAATGGTGTCTTTCTATAAACTGGTTTTCTACAAATATATCCATCAAGAACAACTTCGTTTGTTATAAAGTCCTTTCCAACTGGTATATCTGCTTCTTGGTCTTCTAAAAACTCTACATTTTTAGCAAACACTGTAAGTACTAATCTGTTCTTTTCGCCCTCATAACTATTGTATGATCTGAATTGTCCTGTTACTGATAGTTTACTTTCTAATGGTAATCCTTCCTCAGTAATTAATCTCTCTGAGATTGTAATTGGTATGTTATCAAAATTTCCACTTAAACGTGGCACACTTAAATTAAATATATAGAATTTTTCCCCATATATTTCATGACTTAGCTTCTTTTCGCTTGTTACCTTTCCCACTAGTGTGATGTGGTTATTGTCTAGATACAAAGTATTCAATTTTTTTTCCTCCCCATTTGTTTCTTTTTTGTATTTTTCTAGTCACAAATTAAAATCGTTTTTTCTCATATTACTTATTATACTACCTTTTTTTGGTTTTGTCTACATAAAATGTTATTTTTTTGCATTTTTTATTTATTTTCATTATTTTTTGAATAAATCATTTTCAAAACTCCGACAGCTATAATTGCGTATTTGTCAACGTTTTGCTGGTTTTTAATTTGATATTCTTGTGGTTCTATCTTATATCCATTTTTATTAAAAATGACTCTTTGTAAACAAATTATCATATTATTTTCTTCTATACTAGAGACTGTAAAAGTCGATTTATTATTAAAGCCATATGATATAACTGTTAAATTAAGATTATCTAAAATTTCTATATCTATTTCTATATCTGTATTCAATAATAAATATTTAGAATTAGAAATTATTTTTCTAATTTCTATTTTATTATTTATTTTTTCATCCATAATTATGGTTTCAAATTTTACATTTTTTACATTATAAATATTTTTTGCTGTAATAAATATAATATTTTCTACTGGCACATATTTTGATACTTCTTTTTTAAAATATATCTCATTCTTTTGATTAGTAATTATTCCAATAAAAAACATTTTATGCTCCTTATTTAAATATTCTTACTATATTATTTGCAAATGATTTATATTTTATTCATAAAAAGAAGTTTTTTCCATTATTTTTGTATGCTGTTAGAAATATTATTTAATAGATTATTACTAATGGTATTTGTCTCTACTATATTGGTTGATGTGGTTATTGTATTCTCGGAAGTGCCTGTGTCTAAAGTAGCTGCTACTACAAATAAAATTACTACTGTACATATAGCAACAGCATATGAAAATATTTTTGATTTATCAATAACAAAAAACATAAATAACCTCCTTACAAGCTAATATGATTATATGCGTATATTTCGAAAATATGCGTATTAACTTTTTTACAAAATATGCACTTTTTCGCATAATTAACATAATATATATTAAGCAAATTGCTTAAGAAAGGATGATTAAAAATTATGGAATATGAAAAAAATGTATGTCCAGTATTAAATGTAGATGGTGTTTTAGCAACAGGTAAACAATTTGATTTAGACATTACTTTACCAGAAGATAATAGAAGCGTTATTTATGGTATTGTAAAAAATTGTTATCAAGAACCTGTTTGCGATGCAGTAGTCAAACTTGTTGAGGTTGTATGCGAATGTGGTAAAGAAGAAAGAAGACCTGTTTCTCATACTTTTACAGATAAGAATGGTGAATTTGTATTTGGACCGCTTTGCCCTAATAGATTTTATGAGATTGAAATTTGGGTTGATGAAGTTAAACATTGCAAAATATGTACTAAAGCAGAACGTGATGGAAAATGTTTAAAAGGTGTAAAATTAGATTGCAAAAAAGAGGATTACAAGCCTTGCCATAAAGATGATTGTGACTGTAAAAAAGATGAGCACAAACCTTGTTATGAAGATGATTGCCACAAAAAAGACTGTAAGCCATGCCATAAAGACGAATACGATGAATGCCATAAAGAATGTCATAAGCCATGCCACAAAGACGAATATGATGATGACAAGTGTATGAAAGACAAAGAGTGTAAAGAGGAAAAAGAATGCGATAAAAAAGAGGACAAATGTGATAAGAAGCCAGAAAAGCCATGTAGACCATGCTTTAGACCTTTTTAAGCTCATTCCTAAAAAGGACGCTTGATAAATGCGTCCTTACTATTTTTTATGAAAGTTATATAACTGGCTCTTTTTATTGTTTTACACTTACATTATTCCCATTTTTCTTGCAAATTGTTTTCCCATTTTAACCATTTTTCTTTTTTTAGGCTCCAGTGTTTCTGAGCACATCATTGTAACTCCTGCTGAAATTAATCCTCCAATTATCATTCCTTTAATAAATTTCATACTCATTAAATCATTCCTTTCATCAATTTATTTTATACTATTATTCCTAGATTTTTCATTTTTATACATTTTATATAATAAATTTAATCTTGTTAAATAGTGAAAAGGTTGAACGAAGTAAAACTTATGACTATATATTTTTAGAGTGTTAAAACAATTAAAATTTATTATATATTTTAATTGTTTTAACACTCTATTTTCTATACACTTTTAAAATTATATTATAAAAATAGTAGCTAATTGAGGTCTATTTATGTTTTCTATGAATTAAGGTATATATTTGATAAATTGCAATAATAATTAGAAAACCTCCAAAAAATTTTCTTAATGTAGACATATCCATTTGTGATGAAATTGTTGCTCCTATGCCTGCTCCAATAAGTCCCCATATACAAATTGGTATTGCTATTTTAAAATTTATTTTATTGTTTTTTATAAAAACAATAATTGCGGCAATTGACATCGGGATAAAAAATATAACATTACTGCCTTGGGCTATATGTTGTTCAATTCCACAAAACATTGAAAGTAAAAGGATTAGAACTGTTCCTCCTCCCATTCCCAAGCCACCTATTATTCCAGAAATAAATCCTATTATGATTTCCAGCATTATATAAACCTCCCATTTAGTCGGTATAATCTTTTTATTCATTAAGTTCTAAAAATCATTGTTACCCCTGCATATAATAAAAATAAGATAAATGCTATTTGAAGAAATTTATTTGAAATTTTATTCAATAACTTTCCTCCTACTAAGCCTCCAATAATCCCTCCAATTGCACATTTTATTCCCAAAGGCCAATCTATAAATTTATTTTTACTATATATAATAGACGTAAGAACTACCATGGGAAGTATACAAAAAAGTGAAGTTGCTCTTGCCTCTTTTTCATCTAATTTCAGTATATATGTATATACTGGCACAAGTATGAGCCCTCCGCCAGAAGCAAACATTCCACTAATAATACCTGCCACTATTCCAATTACTATTTTTTTCATTATATACACACTCTCTTTTTCCTAGTATGTATAATAATTAAAATTTTTATTCTTTTTTTGCTTGTTTATAGCCTAATTCGTAAAATTCTTTAAATCTATTTTCCGCGATTTCGGTTAAGATCTTGTCACACCTAAGCATTTGACCTATTATTTTTTGTCTTAAGCTTTCATCTGAAATATTATCTACTTTGTCAAAAAAATTTTGAACTTCCTTTAGATATAACTTATTTTTTTCTTTCCATTCTTTATCTTCTAATAATTTTTTTTCTTTTTTCTTAAACATATTATTCCTTTCTATTATTACTTTTGCAATAGTTTTTATTACGCTTATCGTTATATTTTGAATTCTATATGTAATTTTAATACATTGCATGATAAAATACAAGTACGTTACAAAATATGACAAATTTCGACAGTTGATTTTTCATGTTTTGATTTATTAATGGAAGGTAGTGGCATATGATTAGAATTAAAGTATCAGATTTGCTAGGCAAACATAAGATGAC
>CALXWQ010000078.1 GCA_944392435.1 uncultured Clostridia bacterium | reverse complement strand
AATAATGGTAGAAGCTAGCATTCCAGCTATGTCTGCAGCTAATGCTGCGAATAAAATTCCTCTAGTTTTTTTAATTCCTACTGAACTTGTATAAATTGCAATTGTATAAAATGTTGTTTCTGTAGAACCCATTATTGTTGATGTTATTATTCCGGTTAAAGTATCGACTCCATAATTTTGCATTATATCTACTGCTACAGCCATGGAAGCACTACCAGATATAGGTCTTAATAAGGCTAATGGCATTATTTGGCTTGGTATTTCTAATAAATTAGTTAATGGAGTTATTAAATTTATAATTAAATCTATTATTCCTGAGCTTCTTAATGCTCCTACTGCTAAAAAAATTCCAATTAATGTAGGAAACATTTTAAAGACTATTTCTACTCCTTCTTTTGCCCCTTCTAAAAAAGTATCAAAAACTTTTACTTTTTCTTTTAAGCCATAGCCAATTATAACTATTATAACTACAGGAATGGCTGCACTAGATATATAATTAATAACATTTGTCAATTAAATCCTTCTCCTTATAATTTTTTTCTTTCATATATTTTTACTATTTTATTTTTTTCTTTATTATTATTTTAGTAAAAGTAATTCCCACTACCGCTGCTATTACTGTTGCAATCCAAACTGGTAATATTATTGATGTAGGATTACCTGAATTTAACGATGTTCTTATTGCTATTACATTTGTTGGTATAAGTTGCAAAGATGCAGTATTTATAACAATAAACATCATCATTGAATTAGTTAAAGTATCCTTAGCTTTATTATCTTTTTGCATTGTTTTCATTGCTTTTATTCCTAATGGAGTTGCTGCATTTCCAAGTCCTAGAATGTTTGCAATCATATTCATAGAAATTTCTTGCTTTGCTATTTTATTTTCCTTTAATTCTGGGAACAAAAAATTAATAAATGGTTTCAAAAAATTTGTCATTTTATTTATTAAACTTGTTTTTTTGGCTATTTCCATTATTCCGTTCCATAAGCATATAGTTCCTAAAAATGTAATTGATAACTGTACAGCATCTGATAAAGATGTAAAAATACCATTATTTACTTCATTTACTTTTCCTGAAATTAAGGCATAAATAAATGATAAAATTATAAAAATTGGCCATAATATATTTAGCATGTTTTTCACCTAATAAATATTATTCTTTTTACTTTTAAATATTCATAGTAATAGCCACATCACATTATTTCTTTTTATTTATAACCTTTAATTACTAAAATTCATTCCATTATAATTAATAGTAAAATGTAGAAAGTTATTTTTACTTACAGATTTTATGGTATTAAAATACGTGCTATTACGGTATTTTTTACTAATTTTTTCTATTTTGTCGAACGATTTATTTACTTTATTTGTGCTTTTTGTTGCGTTTTACATTTAATTATGCTATTATATACGTATAAATTTCTTAATTTTAAGGATTTTGTCGATTTTTTTATTTTAGGGGGAGTATTGTTATGAAATCAACAGGAATTATTAGAAGAGTAGACGAACTAGGTAGGGTTGTTATTCCAATTGAGATAAGAAACAAATTTGGTATCGCTGAAAAAGATCCAATTGAAATATATGTAGATGGCTCAAATATTGTTCTAAAGAAGTATGAGGAAAGTTGTATTTTCTGTGGTAATACAAAAAATTTATCTGAGTATAAAAATAAACTTATATGTGATAAGTGTGCTGAAAATATTGCTGGAGCTATTGCTTCTGAAAAATCTGAAGATTAAAAATGACTCTTTTAAGTTGAACATTCTTCTTAAAAGTATTTTTTATCTTTTAATACTATATACAAGAGCAAAGCGACAAAAGTCGCCCTTTGGTTATGTCGGCTTGCTTTTTCAACTGAAATGAGGGAACTTAAATTATCACAAATAAAATGAGAGCAAGGTCTCTTTGCTCTTATTCTCTTTACTACATAGTTATTTCTATCAATATTAAATTTCATTATTTAATCATTTACGAATATTTTGTAAATTTCGTTTTTATGGACATTCTTATTTTTAGCAATTTGCTTTATTATGTCCTTTTTTGTCATGCCTTGTCTTTTATATATCTCATACTGCTCTTCAATACTTTTATCCATAATTTTATTCTCACTATCACTATTATTATGAATTAATTCTAATAAAATTATATATTCACCCTTTATACAATCTTTTTCATTCAATTTTTTTATAATTGCACTAATACTACCTCTTATAAATTCTTCGTGTATTTTTGTAAGCTCTTTTGCAAGGACACATGATACATCTCCCACACTTTCTAATATATCTTCCAATGTTTTTACTAATTTATGTGGTGCTTCATATAGAATAATTGTTTTATCTTCTTTTTTTAATCTCTCAAAAATACTATTTCTATTTTTCTTATTTAATGGTAAAAATCCATAAAAAGCAAATTCTTTTGTATTAAGTCCAGATGCTATCAACGCATTTATTAGTGCACACGCTCCAGGGATTGGTATAACATCAATTTCATTCTTTATGGCTTCTTTCACAATTTCCTCTCCTGGGTCTGATATTCCTGGAGTTCCAGCATCTGTTACTATAGCAATATTTTGTCCTGTCAATAATTTTCTAATTAAAATATCTGACTTCACATCTTCATTATGCCTATGATAGCTAATAAGTGGTTTACTTATTTCATAGTGATTTAATAATTTTAATGTATGTCTAGTATCTTCCGCTGCTATTAAGTCCACTTCTTTTAATATATTTATTGCTCTTATGGTTATATCTTCCAAATTTCCTATTGGGGTAGCTACTAAATATAGTTTTCCTAACATGGGTATCTCTCCTTACTTTTATTATCTAATATCAAAAGTTATATATTTTTTCTTTTGTAAATTCTGTAAATTTCGTCTGTATACATTCCGTCTTTATTGTAAATAATTAAAGGTTTCTCTATTTTTAAAAATGGTCTGGCATTTTTTATACCTTTAATTAATACTAAAGTAGGTTCTTTATCAATTGTAGAATGTACAAATCTAATTTTTTTTGGTTCTATTTTATACCTTCTCATTAATTCAATAATATCCACTAACCTATCTGGTCTATGCACCATATAGAAACATCCTTTATCCTTTAAAAGATATTTTGTAGCTTTTATAAAATCTTCCAAGCTAGCTGTAACTTCATGCCTAGATATATATTTGTACTCACTTTTATTTGTTTTACCAGTCTCTAACTTTTTGTATGGTGGATTTGTAACTACAAAATCAAAATTATCTCTTTTCAGCTTAGCCTCATAAATAAATTCATTATTATAAATATATTTTTTGCAATCATCTACCTTTTCGTTTTTATTTATTTCTTTTATTAACTTTTCTTTTCCTTTAAAAATATCTTTTACATTTATATTTACTATTTCAATTTTATCCTGCAAATTATTAAGCTCGACACTTCTTTTTGCCATATTAGCAACTTCTTTTTGAACTTCTAAACCTATAATTTTATTCAAATTAGTTTTAGCTGCAAGTAAAATGCTAATAATTCCAGTCCCTGTTCCTAAGTCCACGCCTATAGAATTGTCCTTTATTTCTTTGGCAAAATCTGAAATAAGTACACTATCAATTCCAAAGCAAAAACCTTTTTCATTTTGAATAATTTTTAAATTTTTATACTCTAAATCATCTATTCTTTCATTTTCTTTTAATTTCATACCTAATCTCCCACATTACATATTATATCTTATTTTTGGCACTAATTCAAGATTTTTAATGCTATCTCATGAACAAACAGTTACTATTTAAAGCTTTTTGATTTTTTTATTATTGTTACACAAACATTTAATAAGTAACATTTTCAAATATACAGTTCATATAATATTGTAATAATATATTTTCGAAAGGAACATTATAGATGGAAGATAAAAATATTGAAAAAAGAATTTGTAAAAAGAAAAAATTTGATTTTAAATGTAAAAAAGAAAATGCTATAAACTCCTTGTTTGAAGTTGAGCACTTTCTTTGTGATTTAAAAAAGATATGTAACACTATGTGTTTATATAAAATTTTAAAATGACTCTTTTTCCAATGTAATTATTCATCTCAAATTTATTATTTATAAACTGTAAATAGTCGATATAACTACTCTACATTATTGGTTTGAACTTCTCCATTGTCTTCTTCCTTTATTACAACAAATGGGTCATCAAACTTTATTTTGTTATCTTTAAATGCTTGATTTTCTTTTCCGTCTATTAAAATTTTAATTGCGTTTACTTCTGTAAGGTTTGTCATGGTATTAACAATTGAATATATTGTTATACTTTCTTGTTCCTCCCCTCCTTGATGATTTTCAATAAATTCCTTTGACAAATCTAAATATAGTGTTTCTCCTCTAAGTTCTGCCTTATTTACTCTTGTTCCATCAGGTATTGTTTTAGATAAACTTGTATTTTGTGGCCCTTCTATTAATAATTCCATTAACTTTTTATATGGTTCTTGTATTAATTCTTTAGCATCTATTAATCTTCCTTCTGACGCTAAACTTTTAGAAGATTCATTATAAAAGTATAATGATACTATAGTTTGCCTCATTTGTTCTTCCGATATTTCTTCTTCAGGAATTATTTCATTTACTTGTTGTTCGTTATTTTTACTAAAAAAGAAAAAATACCAAACTCCTACTCCTATTATAATTACAAGTATAATAGTTATTAATATCATTTTTTTGTTCATACACATTCTCCTCCTTTTTTGTTATTCAATAAATATTATAGACAAGTTACTTTTAGAACTGTTTTGCTTAAAATCTTTTTTTCAATTTTGTACAGTGTAGTTGTTTGCAGTCAAATTAAAATGTATATTTTTTAGCTGTTGCCATATAACAAAAAAAGACTCGGAAGGAGCTCCTAGTCTTTTTTCTTTTGTTAGTCATCAAAATGTTTTACTATCAAGTAAATAACATAAAGATTTAACA
>CALXWQ010000077.1 GCA_944392435.1 uncultured Clostridia bacterium | reverse complement strand
AATATTCCTTCTAGTATAGGCATTGTTGTTTTTGTAGCTACCGCTTTTGTTACGGAATTAAGGGCTTTAAGGATATTGTCCTTTTCACAAATAATTTTCATTTTGCTTCTCTCCTTTATAAATAATATAAATAATTTTAGTAGTAGTAGTAGTAGGTTATGTGGATAATGTGGAAAACTATGTGGAAACCTTATGTCCCTATAGTTTTTGATGTGAATAACTTCGTGGAAAATTCTAAAACTTATCTACAGAAAA
Organism: uncultured Clostridia bacterium; assembly: GCA_944392435.1. GTDB lineage: Bacteria > Bacillota > Clostridia > TANB77 > CAG-508 > CALXVA01. The sequence goes on along the minus strand of CALXWQ010000077.1, from coordinate 17,668 downwards.
ATTTTTCTTATGTGGAAAACTGAGATATCAACAGTTTATTAACATACTTTTCACATTTGTATGTGGATATCTCTTTGGGCTATTCCGTAAGTAAAGTTTCCAGTTTTGTTTGCAAACATTTTTTTAACAAACGAATTTTTTTAAAAAATTATTCAAATCATTTAACCGCAATTATTTGTCATTTAACAATATGTTTTTCACACTTTCCACAATTCTTTTTGTACTAACATTGTTTTGTAATTCTTTTTCTATTTTTGTGCATGCGTGTATTACAGTGGTATGATCTCTTTTTCCAAAGCCTTCTCCTATCTTAGTTAAAGGTAATTGAGCAACATTTCTACATAAATACATAGCAATTTGCCTTGGAAAAGTTACGTCATTTGACCTTTTTACCCCTTTTAGCTCTTCAACGGTTACGTTAAAGTATTTTGATACAGTCTCTTGTATAAGTTCTAAAGAAAGTACTTTATCTTTTTTTGTTACAACATCATTTATGGCTTTTTCTGCCATCTCTATTGTTATTTGAGAGCCTGTTAATGATGCATTTGCAATTAGTTTAGTTAAAACTCCTTCGAGTTCTCTTATGTTTGAATCTATTTTTGTTGCTATATCACTTAGAATTTCATCATCAATTATAATATTGTCTAATTGAGCTTTCTTTCTAAGGATTGCCAAACGTGTTTCATAATCTGGATTAGAAATATCGGCAATTAAGCCCCATTCAAATCTAGATTTTAATCTATCTTCTAGTAATTTTATATCCTTTGGTGGTTTATCACTTGAAATTATAATTTGCTTTCCATTTTCATGTAAAGTGTTAAATGTGTGGAAAAACTCTTCCTGACATGTTTCTTTTCCTGCGATAAATTGTATATCATCAATTAAAAGAACATCAATATTCCTATATTTATTTCTAAACATTTCATTTTTTCCATCTTTAATAGCATTTATTAATTGATTAGTAAATGTTTCAGAAGTAACATATAAAATTTTTGCATTTCTATTATTTAATAAGATTTCATTTGCAATAGCTTGCATTAAATGTGTTTTGCCTAATCCAACACCACCATAAATAAAAAGTGGGTTATATGCAGTCGCAGGAGCTTCTGCAACCGATAAAGCTGCAGCATGAGCAAATCTATTGTTATTTCCAACTACAAAGCTATCAAAAGTATATCTTGGATTAAGTGTTGATGGATAACTAATAGTAGGATTTGATAATTGTTTTGCAACTTTCATGTCCTCTTCAGTAATATCATCTTTCAATATTATTTGAACATCACAATTTCTGTTTGTAATATAATTAAAAGTATTTTTAAGTAAATCATGATATCTTGAAATAATAGACTCTTTTTGAAAAGGATTACTTGCTACTAAAACAATATTGTTATTATCAGCACTTTCTATGTCTAAATCTCTTATCCACGTTTCGTAAGCTATAATTGTCATTTCTTCTTTTAAAAGTTCTTTTGCTTTTGTTAGTAATTCATTTAATTCTTCTTTTTGCATGATATTCAATCCTTCCAAAGTGTAAAATATATATAAAAATGTATAAGTTATGCACATATACACATAGTTATCCACAATATTTGTATATAATATCAAAAAAGAGAAAAAAAAGTCAATACAAAAAAATATTTATTTAAAAAAACTTCATTTTATATTGACTTATGGGAAAAATTAGGATATAATTATAGAGCTTATTATTAGTAAAAAATCCCATTGCGGTTTAAATATAACAGGAGGTGCAAAATGAAAAGAACATATCAACCAAAAAAGAGACAAGAGCAAAAAGAACATGGCTTTATGAAAAGAATGAGTACTAAATCAGGAAGAAATGTTTTAAAAGCTAGACGTGCAAAAGGAAGAAAAAAACTAAGTGCGTAACTTATTAAAGGTCACTTAAAAGGGTGACCTTTTTTGAAATGGTTAGATTGAAAAATAATTACAATTTTCGCTGTGTCAAATTTCATTCAATCTAAAAGGTTTTAACTTTTAGATTGAATGGCTACAATCGCTATTGCCTTTGAGATTTTGTTGCTATGCTCCAAAACTCAAGTTGGCAAAAACAAATACGACATAAAGTCGATTTGTTTAGTGCGGTTACATACACAAAGTATGTACTTTGAAAATAAGGAAGAAATAATGAGAAAAATAAAGACTTTAAAAAAAAATTATGAATTTAAAAATGTTTTATCAAGAGGAAAATTTTATATAGGAAAACAAATATCAATATATATATTAGAAAATAACAAAAAATACAATGTAATTGGTATAGCCGTAAGCACTAAACAATGTGGAGCAGTTTTAAGAAATAAAATAAAAAGATTAATCAGAGAAAATTATAGATTAATAAAAACAAATTTAAGGCAAGGCTATGACATAGTTTTTTTGTGGAATAAAAAAATACAACCTGAATGTGCCGAATATCATATAATAGAAAATGATATGAAAAAGATATTTGAAAAAAACAAAATGATAGAAGAAAGTAAATAAGATGAAGAAAATATTGCTTTTTTTATTAAAAATATATAAAAAATACATTTCGCCAATCTTTAAAGCGATTGGTGTTGAATGCAAATATTATCCTACATGTTCTGACTATATGAGACAAGCAATAGAAAAATATGGTGCGTTTAAGGGAACTGGGTTAGGAATAAAAAGATTAGTAAGGTGTAATCCTTTTTCTAAAGGTGGTTATGATCCTTTAAAGTAGTTAAAAAATAATTTTTTGAGTTATTAAAACTTCGACTATGACAATCCTTTGACGTGGTAATAAGTATGCCTTTGGTATCCATGTGAGTTTGTCTAGAAAAATGTTAATTTTTTAACTATAGTTAAGCTCTAAAATAAGAGAGGAATGGTTGAACAAATGGGAGCAATTTCAAGTTTATTTGGATATTTATTAAATGCATTATATACAGTATTTAATAATTATGGTATTGCTATAATTATATTTTCTATAATTTTAAGAATTATTTTAATACCAATAACAATAAAACAGCAGAAGTCAATGAAAAAATCTGCTAAGTTGCAAGAAGAAATGAAGGAAATTCAACGAAAGTATAAAAATAATCCAGAAAAGTTGAATCAAGAAACTATTGAGTTATATAAAAGAGAAAAAATGAGTCCTTTTGCAGGATGCTTTAGCTCAATAATTCAACTTATAATTATTCTTTCAGTATTTTGGCTTGTAAGTCAGCCATTGACTTATATGAAAAGAATTGATGTTAATGTAATAAATGATTATAAAACACAATTGCAACAAGAAGGCAATAATCAAACATATGCAGAAATAGCGATAATAAATAGATTTGGTGCAGAAGATGAGAGAGTTAGATTAAATATGGACTTCTTAGGCTTAGATTTAAGTAAAGTTCCAAGTAGCAATTTAAATGATTGGACAGTTTATATAATTCCGCTTTTATATGTTATTTCTTCTGTAGCATCAATCAAACTTACAAATAATATAAATATGAAAAAGAAGGACAAGAAAAAAGCGATTACAGATGGAACTGAAGTGCTACCAGCTGAAGAGCCTAGTGAATTAGAGGCAATGGAGGCTATGAATAAAAATATGATGTATATGTTACCATTAATGTCAGTATTTATTGCATTTATAGCACCTTTGGGATTGGCACTATATTGGTTTATAAGTAATGTTTTAATGATAATAGAAAGATTAATTATAGATGCTGTTATGAGACATAAGGAGGAAAAAGAAAATGCCTAAATCAATTATATCAGAAGGGAAAACGACAACAGAAGCAATTTCTAATGGGTTAAAGAAATTAAATGTTTCAAAAGATAAGGTAGATATAAAGGTAATAGAAGAACATGAAAAAAGAAGTTTCTTTAGTATTTTAGCTCCTAGAATAGTGAAAGTAGAGTTAACTTTAAAAGAAGAAAAAAATAGTAATAGTTTACATGAAGAACATAAACAAAGAGAAGTTAAAATAACTAAAGAGGAATTGGAAGAATGCAAAATAAAGATTGAAAACTTTTTAAAAGATTTTGTAAATCAAATAGGTGGGTTAGATTATAAGATAAATATTGAACCAGAAAGCGGATTTATAAAGATAGACATGGATGGTGAAAATTCTAAATTTTTGATAGGATATAGGGGAGAAGTATTAAATTCACTTCAAATAATATTAGGATCTATTGCAAATAAACATTCTAAAGATAGGGCAAAAGTAATTCTTAACATTAGCAATTATAAAGAAAAAAGAGAGAAATCTTTAGAGGAGCTTGCAGATAAGATATCTAAAACTGTATTGAAAACAGGAAAAACTATTACATTAGAGCCAATGATGGCATATGAAAGAAAAATAATACATAATAGATTACAATCTAATAATAGAGTTGTAACATATAGTGTAGGTGAAGAGCCATATAGAAAAGTGGTTATTGCAAAAAACAATAATATAATATAAAAATCGGAAGTCAAAGTGAAGATTTTAGTGAATGTATTTTACTATTCTATTACTTTGACTTTTTAAGTTATAATCAAGGTAATTTCCTATAACTAAAAAAATCTGCAGTCACTATTGCCTTTGGAATTTACCATATTAGTTTAAAACTCAAATCGGCACTAACAAGGAGCAACTAAGTTAGCTTTGATCTTAAATAAATTTTATATAGATTGAACTAATTAAGTTTGTAAGAGAAAGGAGAAATGAAGAATGAATACAATTGCTGCAATTGCAACCGCTACAGGAGCAGGTGGAATAGGAATCGTAAGAATGAGTGGAGATAATTGTTTTGAGATATTGAAAAAGATTTTTATTCCTAAAAATAAAGACGTAGATATAGATAAAGTAAAAGGTTATACAATTAAATATGGATATATTGTGAATCCTGAAACAAAAGAAAAAATAGACGAAGTATTAGTTTCTTTTTTTAGGGCTCCAAGGAGTTATACTACAGAGAATATGTGTGAAATAAACTCACATGGAGGAACTTTGATAGAAAGAAAAATATTGGAGCAATGTTTGTTAAATGGAGCCAATTTAGCAGAACCAGGAGAATTTACTAAAAGAGCTTTTTTGAATGGGAGAATTGATTTATCTCAGGCTGAGTCTGTAATAGATTTGATTAATTCTAAAACTGATAAAGAAGTTTCTGCATCTTTTGAGCAATTGCAGGGGAGACTTTCAAATGAAATAAGATCTATAAAAGATGATTTGTTGGACATTATGGCTGATATAGAAGCTCAAATAGATTATCCTGAGTATGACATAGAAGAAACTACAAATGAAAAAGCAAGTAAAATATTAAATAATATAAAGAGCAAGCTTATAAAATTAGAAAATAGCTTTAGGAGTGGTAAAATACTAAAAGAAGGGGTAAAAACGGTTATAATAGGTAAGCCTAATGCTGGCAAATCTTCCTTGTTAAATACTCTATTAGATGAAGATAGAGCGATTGTTAGTGATATAGAGGGAACTACAAGAGACACAATAGAAGAGTTTGTAAATATTGAAGGAGTTCCGTTAAAGATAATTGATACAGCTGGAATAAGAGATACTGATAATTGTGTAGAAAAAATTGGAGTGGAAAAAGCAATAAATTTAATAGAGGAAGCAGATTTAATAATAGCAGTATTTGATAGCTCAAAAAAACTAGATAAAGAAGATTTCAAAGTATTAGATTTAATAAAAAACAAGAAAAACATAATATTGCTAAATAAATGCGATTTAAGCGAATTTAATACTGAAACGATAAATTATATGCCTAATTTTAATAAAACCGTTATAAAGGCATCTATGAAGACAAAAGTAGGACTAGATAAATTATATAAAGCAATCTCAGATATGTTTAATAATAATGAAATAGAATTAAATAATGGAATAATTATTACTAATATAAGACATAAAAATCAAATACATAAGGCTATAATAAGTATAAATGAAGCTTTAAATTGTATAAATGATAATGTTTCTTTAGATATTTTAGCAATTTATATTAAAGAAACTCTTGAAAATTTAGGAGAAATAACAGGAGATAATGTGTCTGAGGATATTATTAGCAAAATCTTTTCTAAGTTTTGTTTAGGAAAATAATATAAAGTTATGACATAAAATTGTATATTAAAAATTAAATAATAGGTGGAATTTATAAGTAGAATTATTGAAAAAAAACAAGAAAAAATAGAACGAGACAGTTTAAATTGACAATAAGACAAATAAATAATTCTGTGAAACATTTTAGTAAAAACAGCTCAAAAAGACAAAATAGGAACTATTTTCCGAGAAAATATAAAAATATTACACCTTTACTTATCAGTTGTACCAAGGCTTTGCCAATCTGTCGACAAAATTCGACAAACTGTTCTCATCAACAAAAAGACAAAACACAAAAATGTAAAACATTAATGACAAAAAACAAAAAAATAGAAAAAATAGGGTTTGCTTTTAATATATGTAGTTTCATAAAAAAATCAATTTAAGTGGTAAAATATGGTAGTTAAAAATTTTTATTAAAGAAGGGATGATAGAATAAATGGAATATGATGCAGGAAAATTTGATGTAGCAGTAATAGGAGCAGGACATGCAGGATGTGAAGCAGGGCTTGCGTCAGCTAGGTTAGGTCTAAAGACATTAGTTTTTTCTATAAGCTTAGAAGCAGTTGCAAATATGCCTTGCAATCCACATATAGGAGGAAGTTCAAAAGGACATTTAGTTAGAGAGCTTGATTGTCTTGGGGGTGAAATGGGAAAAAATATTGATAAAACTTATACTCAGCTTAGAATGTTAAATACTTCAAAAGGGCCAGCTGTTCATTCTTTAAGGGCACAAGCCGATAGAAAAAGATATCAAGAAGAAATGAAACACACATTAGAAAGACAAGAAAATCTATATTTAAAGCAAGCAGAAATAATAGATATAGGTGTAGAAAATAAAAAAGTAAAATATGTTAAGACTAATATAGGAGCAGTATATTATGTAGATAATGTTATTTTGGCAACAGGTACATATTTAAAAGGAAAAATATTTATAGGAGAAACATCATTTGAAAGTGGCCCTGATGGCGTATTTCCAGCAAATAAGTTATCTGATATGCTTAAAAAATTAGGAATTAAATTAGTAAGATTTAAAACGGGTACGCCTGCAAGAATTAATAAAAAGAGTATAGATTTTTCAAAAATGGAGAGACAAGATGGTGATAAAAATCCAGAAGCTTTTTCATTTGAAGATAATATAGATCCAAATGTAGAGCAATTACCTTGTTATTTGACATACACAAACCAGAAAACACATGACATTATAAGGGCAAACCTACATAGATCACCACTTTATGCCGGAGCAATTGAGGGAACAGGACCAAGATATTGCCCATCAATAGAAGATAAAGTAGTAAGATTTGCAGACAAAGAAAGACATCAGTTATTCGTTGAGCCTGTAGGCAGAAATACTGATGAAATGTATATACAAGGTATGAGTTCATCACTTCCAGAAGACGTACAAATAGCTATGTATAGGACAATACCAGGATTAGAACATGCAGAATTTACAAGACCTGCATATGCTATAGAATATGATTGTATAGATCCTTCAGAGTTACAGTTATCCCTAGAGCATAAAGAGATCGAGGGAATGTTCTTTGCAGGGCAAATCAATGGAACTTCAGGATATGAAGAAGCAGCAGTTCAAGGACTAATGGCAGGAATAAATGTGGCTAGAAAAGCTCAAGGAAAAGAGCCAATAGTATTGGATAGATCGCAAGCATATATAGGAGTTTTAATAGATGATATTGTTACAAAAGGAACAAATGAACCATATAGAATGATGACCTCAAGAGCAGAATATAGGCTACTTCTAAGGCAAGACAATGCTGACTTAAGACTAACTGAGATCGGTCATGAAATTGGCTTGATTTCTGATGAGAGATATAGTAAATTTATTAAGAAAAAAGAAGAAATACAAAAGGAAATAGAAAGAATAAAATCAACTACAGTAAAACCTACTAAAGAAATTAATGAATTTTTAGAAAAATACAATAGCTCTATTATTTCAAATGGTGTAAAATTAGCAGATTTACTAAAAAGAAGTGAATTGACCTACGAGAATTTATCTGAAATAGATATAGGAAGACCAGAATTACCACCAGAAACCAAAAAAGAAGTCGAAATTCAAATTAAATATGAAGGATACATTAAATTGCAAGAAGAACAGGTAGAAAAATTCAAAAAATTAGAAACAAAATTATTACCTAAAAACGTAGATTATAGTCAAATAAGGGGATTGAGGCTAGAGGCAAGGCAGAAGTTAAATAAGATAAAGCCAAATTCTGTAGGACAAGCATCAAGAATATCAGGAGTTTCACCTGCAGATATTTCTGTACTTTTAATTTATTTAGAGCAAAACAGAGATGCTGGAAAATAAGGTGTATTCAATGGCTTGGCATAAAATCTAGGCAATATGTATGTCTTAAAATTAAAACATACATATTACCTAGATAAAATTAAAATACTTGAAAAAGTAAAAAGAAAGGAGTAATAATAGTGGAAAAATCAAAATTTATAGACGATTTAATAAATAAAGCAAAGCAGATAAGTGTTGAAATTACTGAAAAAGGAGCAAATATGTTCTATGAATATGATAAATTGTTATTGGACTGGAATGAAAAAATAAATCTTACTGCAATTACTGACGAGAGAGAAATTATTTTAAAACATTTTATAGATAGTTTAACAATAAATAGGTATATAGAAAACGCTGACAATGTGATGGATATAGGAACTGGAGCTGGCTTCCCAGGTGTTCCATTAAAGATAGTGAATGAAAATAAAAGATTTATTTTGGTTGATGCATTAAATAAAAGAGTAAATTTTTTAGAAGAAATAAAAAAAGTCCTAAATTTGAAAAATTTAGATTTAATACATTCAAGAAGTGAAGATTTGGCTAAAAATTTAATGTATAGAGAAAATATTGACGTGGTAACTTCTAGAGCAGTAGCAAATTTAAGAGTCTTAGTTGAATATATGTTACCATTTATTAAGTTAAATGGGCTATGCATATGCATGAAAGGTCCAAATAGTAAAGAGGAAATTATAGAAGCTGAAAATGCAATCAAGATTTTAGGAGGTAAAATAGAAAATATAGATAAAATAATCTTACCAGAAAGTGAAATAGAACGAAATATTATCATAATAAGAAAGCTTAGTAATACACCAAATAAATATCCGAGAAAAGCGGGAACAGCTTCAAAACAACCGCTATAATTTATTAAAATTCATAGCTTCCTATTATTTATAAATATAAGGAAAAAAACATTTTCTAAAAAGTACGAGAATATGAAAATAAGCTTGACTGACATATTCAAGATACTTTTTAGAAAATGTTTTTTCTTGCTTTAAAATCAAATCGACAATCTTAAATTTTAATATATAGCAATAAAAAAATAGTAAAATTTTTCTATAATTTATTGACATATTAACAATAATTATATATTATTAATATGTTAATTTTTTTTACAAGAGAAGGAATGATGTAAAGTGGGAAAAATTATATCAATAGCAAACCAAAAAGGAGGAGTAGGGAAGACTACAACTTCTATTAATTTAAGTACTATATTGGCTAAAAAAGGAAGAAAAGTACTTATGATAGATGCAGATCCTCAGGGGAATGCTTCTAGCGGAGTTGGTGTAGGTAGAGAAGATATTGAATTATCTATTTATGATGTGTTGATAAATGACACAGAGATACCGGACGTTGTCAAAAAGACAAATGTTAAAAATTTAAGTTTGTGTCCATCAAATATAAACCTTGCTGGAGCTGAAGTTGAGCTAGTTTCAATGATGTCTAGAGAGCAAAGATTAAAGGAGAAACTAGATGAGGTGAAAGAGGATTATGATTTTATTATAATAGATTGTCCTCCATCACTAGGACTAATTACTTTAAATGCATTTACTGCATCAGATAGTGTTTTAATTCCTGTACAATGTGAATATTATGCTTTGGAAGGTTTAGGACAATTATTAAATACAATCAATTTGGTAAAAAAGCACTTAAATAAAGATATAGAAATTGAAGGCGCACTTCTTACTATGTATGATATTAGAACAAATTTATCAAATCAGGTTGTAAAAGAAGTTAAAAGGTATTTTAATGAAAAAGTTTATAAAACGGTTATACCAAGAAATGTAAAACTAAGTGAAGCTCCTAGTTATGGAATGCCTATTAGTATGTATGATCCTAGGTCAAAAGGAGCAAAAAGTTATGAGAAATTTGTAAAAGAATTTTTAAAAATAAATGATAATGAGAGTAAGGGAAAACATGCTTTATAGTATAACAAAGAAGTAAAAGTTGTCAGTTTGATTCATTTTATTCTAACAAATATAGGTTTATAGGTAATCCTTTGGAAAACCTAAATTTAAAATAAAAGGAATGTGAGAAATTATGAAGAAAACAGGATTAGGAAAAGGATTAGATGCTTTATTTTCAGATCAATTATTATCAAATGAAAATAAAGAAGATGAATTAAATTCAGAAAAAATATACAAAATAAAAGTAATAGATATAGAGCCTAATAAGGATCAACCAAGGCGAAAATTTGATGAAGATGCTTTAGATGAACTAGCAAACTCTATAAAAGTATATGGTGTTTTACAACCTATTATAGTTGATAAAAAAGAGGATTATTATGAAATAGTAGCTGGCGAAAGACGTTGGAGAGCTGCTAAAAAAGCTGGCTTAACGGAAATGCCATGTATTATAAAGGAAGATTTGAGTGCAAAATCTAATAAAGAAATTGCATTAATAGAAAATTTACAAAGAGTAGACTTAAATCCAGTTGATAAGGCAAGAGGATTGAAAATACTAATAGATGATTATGGTATGACACAACAAGAATTAGGTGAGTCGATAGGAATAAGTAGAAGCAATATTGCTAATTCACTTAGAATATTAAATTTAACACCAAAAGTTTTGGAATTAGCAGAAAATGGAAAGCTTACAGAAGGGCATTGTAGAAATCTTGTAATGATAGAAGATCCAGAGAAACAATACAAAGAAGCACTATCAATAATTCAAAAAGGTGAGACTGTAAGAGATATTGAAAGAAAAGTAAAAAATAAAAGAGCTGAAAAGAAGGATCCAAGACTTGAAGCTATATATAAAGATATAGAGCATTCATTTCAAGGCTTCTTTGGAACGAAAGTAAAGTTGGCAGCAAATAAAAAATCAGGAAAGATAATTATACAATATTCTTCTTATGATGACCTAGAAAGAATTTTAGGATTGATAAAATAGTATTGAATTTCCTAACAAGAGTATTATAAAGAAAAAAATTGGTTCTAGGCAAACCCTATAAAAGCCTAAATATAAAAGTAAGGGATGAGTGAATATTGGAAAAAATATTTGATTTTTTAAGGTCGGACGTATTCCTTTTAATATTGTTAGCATTTATAATCATATTATTTATTTTATACATTTCTAGTTTATCAAACCTAAAAAGAATTAGAAATAATTATTCTAATTTTATAAAAAAATTAGGTAACGGAAACAATTTGGATGAAATGTTACATGAATATATAAAAAAAGTAGACTCGGTAGAAGCTAAAAATCAAGAGATTGTCTCATACTGTAAAGCAATGGACAATAATATAAAAATTTGCTCTCAGAAAATGGGGCTTGTTAGATATAATGCTTTTAAAGATACTGGAAGTGATTTGAGTTTTGCTTTGGCTATATTAGATGATTATAATAATGGAATTGTTTTAAATGGAATTTATGCGAGAGATTCTTCAAATATTTATGCTAAGCCTGTGGAAAATGGAGAATCAAAATATGTATTGTCAAATGAAGAAAAAGAAGCCATAAATAGGGCGATAAATAATATTAAGCAATAAATTATCAATATAATAAATAAAAACGCTCTAAAACGAAAATTTGAGCTTCGAAAAAATACTAAAAATTACTATTGACAAGTAAACACTAAATGTGTTAATATATATACTGTTACTGAGAAAAGTAGCAGGACTTGGAGAGGTGGTCGAGTTGGTTTATGGCACCAGTCTTGAAAATTGGCGTAGGTTTGTAGCCTACCGTGGGTTCGAATCCCACCCTCTCCGCCAAAACTAATTTAATAGAAGTTAGAAAGCTTATATAAATCTAACTTCTATAATTATATGGAGGCTTACCCAAGTGGTTGAAGGGGACAGTTTGCTAAACTGTTAGGGTTCGCAAGGGCCGCGAGGGTTCAAATCCCTCAGCTTCCGCCAATTAAAATAGAGAGAAAATCTCTATTTTTTTTTTATTATATCGAAATTAATTTATGCAATATAAATAGCTCATGTAATGTAATCTAGTAAAAAGAGGTAGATATTTATGCAAATTAGAATTTTAAAAGGAACAAATCAAATAGGTGGTGTATTTACTGAAATAAGTTCTAAAAAAGCAAAAATTATTATAGATTTTGGTGATGATTTAGATGGTATAAAAAGATTAGACAATATAGATGGGCTTACAAAAGGTAATCCAACTTATGATGGAGTTATTATTACACATAATCACCAAGATCATATGGGAAGAATAGATGATATATTAGATAGTATCCCAGTATACATGTCTGATTTAAGTAGAAAAATATATGAAACAGTATATTGTTTTTCAAGTAGTAAAGGCAAAATTAAGAAAAATACCATAAACATAAAAAACAAACAAACATTCGAAATAAAAGATATTAAGATAACACCATATGTAGTAGATCACAGTGCATATAATTCATTTATGCTATTAATAGAATCTGAAGGCAAAAAAATCTTACATACAGGAGACTTTAGAAATCATGGATATAAAGGAGTAATATTAGAAAAAACACTTAAGGAGATAGGCAAAATTGATTTGCTTATTACAGATGGAACTACATTTTCAAGGGAACATACAAAAAGTAAAACAGAAGAAGAATTGGTCTATGATATAGCTAAAAAAACCAAGGACTACGACCAAGTATTGATACTTATGTCTACTACTAATATAGATAGAGTTACAACAATGCAAAAGGTTGCCAATAAAACGGGTAAGACAGTAATACACGACATAGTATTGAGTAATATATTAAGATTAGTAACGCAAAAAATACCCAATGCTTTAAATTCTAAAGATGTTGGTGTTTTTTTGCCAAGTAGTATATATAAGAAAAAGGATATAGAAGTTTACAAAGAATTTATTTTACCATTTGAAAAAAGAATTAAAGAAACAGGCAAAAAATTACATGGAAAATTTATTATGAATATTAGAGTATCTATGTTAAAAGATATAGAAAAATTAAAATTAAAGAATAAAGTATTAAACAATTGTTGTGTGATATATTCAATGTGGGAAGAATATAAAAAAGAAGATTATTATAAAAAATTTTTAGATAAAATGCAAAAGTTAGGTATTAAGGTATTTAATTTGCATGTGAGTGGACATGCAGATTATACAGTATATAAAAGGATTATTGACATTACGAAACCTGATGCAGTCATACCAATTCATACAGAGAATAAAGAAAAAATAAAGGATTATACAAATAAGGCAGTTATATTAGAGGATATGGAAGTATTTGATTTATAGAAATAAATATATAAAATAAAAATATATATTGTATTAATAAAATTAATTAAAAAATAAAACAAGTTAAAAATAAATAAAATAATAAAATGAAACAAGTCAAAAAATAAATAAATAAAACAAAATAAAACAAATTAAAAAAAATAAATAAAATAATAAAATAAAACAAGTCAAAAAATAAATAAATAAAACAAAATAAAAAAAATTAAAAAAAAATAAATAAAATAATAAAATAAAACAAATTAAAAAATAAATAAATAAAATAATAAAATAAAACAAATTAAAAAATAAATAAATAAAATAATAAAATAAAACAAATTAAAAAATAAATAAATAAAATAATAAAATAAAACAAGTTAAAAAATAAATAAATAAAATAATAAAATAAAACAAATTAAAAAATAAAATAAATAAAAAAATTAATCAAAATGCAAATAAAAATAAAAAATAAATGAAGTAAAAATTTATTATATTTATTTTTTTAATTTGTTTTATTTTTAAAAAAGCTATTTATTAAATTTGATAGAGAGAAAAGAAAAAATGCATGGTAAAAATAAATGATAATTTGCTAAAAAGACAATAAATTTTCTTAAATATAATATAAATATATAGATAAGAATATAATATTTAACTAGTAAATAATAAAATGTAAACCCAAAAAACATTCTAAAATTATAAAAATATCTTTAAAATATTAAAAAATAATCAAGAAAAAGCATCGGATTTAGCTAAAATGGAGAAAAAAACACTTAAAAGTAATATAAGGACAAAGAGTATACATAAAACAGAAAATGAATAAAAATGTAATAAGATGACAAATATGAAAATAAATAAATTTAAAAAAGAAAAAATAAAAAAATACAAAGATGTCAAAATGGCAAAAACACACAAAAAATAAATTCTCATAAAACGAAAAAAAAATTAGGAGGAAAATAGAAATAGAATATTTTGAAAAGAAAAAATAGGTATAGAAAAAATAATAATCAGAAAAGTAAATAGAACAAAATGAACATTTTAATTTATTTAATAAAATAAATTTGATAATTATATAATTAGAAAAAAATAAATTAAAATTAAATATTAAAATAAAAATAATAAGAAAATATATTATGGCCAAATATTAAAATAAAAATAATTTAATAAAGAAATTGAAAAAAATAAAAAAATAATTAATTTATTTTCTTATTATTTTTTTATAAAAAAGTCATAAATTAAATAATAATAAATTAAATAATATTTAATTGAATAATAAAATTAATTTTTGTAAATAAATAATAAAAACTTCAAAAAAAAATAATATTAATAAAAAAATAGTAAATATGATTTTTTTAAAAAATAATATATAATAATTTAATAAAATTAAAATTAAACATTTTATTTATTTTAAAAAAATATTTTTAGGTGTATTTATTATAAAAATGTATATAGAAAATTTTTAAAAAAGCAATATAAAAAATCAAGCGATTATTAAAAAGATTATGAATAATATAAAATATATTAAACTAACATATTGGTAATTGATAGGTTAATGAAATTTAATAATAAAACGATGAGTAAAAAAGATAATAAGCAGGAACAATATTATGTTAAAAATGAAAAATAAAATACATCAAATTGTCAAAAAGACATTGAAAACTAAATTTAATATCTATAAAAGTTGAGAAGGCACTAACAATAAAAATATTGAATAATCAATTGTAAACTACAATACATATTAAAATTATAATAAAAATGAGCAAAATGGTCTAAACATAGAATAAAAAATCCATCGGACTAGCTAACTATATAGATTCTTCTTTAGAAGCTATCAAAATAGACAACGAGTAAACATAAAGCTGATACTTGGGTGAAGAAAATAAATTAAACATATTGAGTATTAGTATTACAGAAACTAAAAAATTCTCAAAATTTCACAGATTTGCAAAAAAGACAAAAGTATACATAAAATAAAAGGAGAAACTTTATAGAAAATCTTATAAAAAACATTAATAAAAAGATAATAAAAACTTATTAAAGTGTAATTGAAATAATAAATAGTAAAGGTAGTTATTTTATAATTATTTTATATAAACATTATTAATACATTAAAGTAAAAATCAATAATCAAAAATATAAAAAGATAAATTAATAATTATAAGATGATAAAAAAACTAAAAAAAAGTTAAGTATTTAAAATTTAAAATATTTATAAAGAATATTTTAATAAAATATATAAAGTTAAAGCATATAAAAAAATATAAATATTATTATCAAATTAGAATAGTAAAAAAAATTAAAAAAATTTAGAATATAAAAATTAAAGAATAAAAAAATAAGTTTTAATTGAACAAAAAAATAAAAATAAAAAAATTTCTAATAAAAAATTATAAAATAAAAATATAATTTATTTAAATTAAATGAATTAAAAAATAATATAAAATATAAATAGAATTTTATTAGTTATTAAAAAAATTGAAATAAAAAATTATAAAGAAATTAAATAAGTATTTTATAAAAACAAAATAGCAAAAATATAATAATAAAAAATTAAACAGTATTAAAATATATATAATATTAATAAACTAAATATAAATATAAAAAAGTATAAAATGATTTTGAATTTTATGGAACTTTTATATATTAGTAATTATAGTACTAAATTATTTATAGAGAGATAATAAATATAAAAAAACATAATTTAAGTTTATAAATCGAAAGTATAATATAATACAGAAAAATGGCAAAAAGACAAGCGATTTTTTATAAGCTCGGTGTGAGCGTATAATGTAGTAATAAAAGTTTAGTTTTAAATAATTCATTGTAAACTTAAATAAAGAACAATTAATTGAAATTTTTGCTTCAAAAGTTATAAAAGTAATAGGCGAAACATATCGGAATAAAGGCAATTTGTTAAAATGATTTAATAGATATGGATACATGATAGAAGTAAACATAAAGTGAATAAAAGATAAATAAAAATAAAAGTAATAAACAATATTTATTATTAAAAAAAATAAAAAAAAATATAGAAATAGAAAAATGTCAGAAAGACAAATTTTGAAGAAAACATATATGTAAAAATATGGAAAACTTTGGCGCAAATATAATGTATTTTTTGTTACAATGAATGCACAAAAAATAAGCTAAATAAAAAACTAACAAATAAAAATAATATAATAATTCTAAATATAAAAATAAAAAGTAACAATTATAAATAATATATAAATAAAATATAAATAATTCTAATATTTTAATTTTTAAATTATTTACATTTTATAATATTAATATTTAATAATAAATATTATAAAATATTCCGATTTTAAATAAAAATATATAAAATAGGAATTATAAAAAAATAAATGCAAATATTATATAAAAATTAAAAGATTATTTATTTATTAAAAATTAATTTTGGTTGAAAAATATATAAAAAAATAATAGAGCATATTATTTATATAATAAAATTTAAAATATAAAATAAATTTTATATAATTTAATGAAATTAAATAAATTATTAAAAGTAAAAATATAAATTATTATTAAAAAATCTAAAAAAAAATATAAAAAATATATAGATATAGTAAAAAAATATATTTATAAAAAAATAAATAGTAGAATTAAATATTACTACTATTTATTTTTTAATTTCTTATAATTATTTTCTTATTTCATTTCTATTTTCAGTTTTTTCTTCTAATGTGTTTTCCTTTTCTATTGCTTTTCTTTCTTGTTGTTTCTTCTTTAAATTGTCTTTAGCAACTGTCATAAGTAATTTTATTCTATTAGTTTGATTTGCTTCACTTGCACCTGGGTCATAATCTATTGCTGATATATTTGCCTCAGGGAATTTACTTCTAATAGTCTTAATTACACCCTTTCCAACAACGTGGTTTGGTAAGCATGCAAATGGTTGTACACAAGCGATATTTGGTATTCCGTTTTCGATGTATTCTATCATTTCTGCAGTTAAGAACCAACCTTCACCAGTTTGGTTTCCGATTGATAAAATATCTTTTACTTTATCTTCTAATTCCCAAATATCTGCTGGTGGTAAATATCCTTTTTTAGAATTTGCTAAAGCAATTTTTGAATCTTTTTCTAGTATATCTATTAGTTTTATTGCAGTTTT
>CALXWQ010000076.1 GCA_944392435.1 uncultured Clostridia bacterium | reverse complement strand
ATAAAAAGTATTTATTAAATAAAAATAATAAATACTTTCTTAAAAAAATAATTTAATAAAATAAGAAATAAAAAATAGATTTAAAGTAAAAAATAGAAATTAAATTTAAAATAAAAAATTAAATATTTAATAAAATAAAATTAATAAATAATAAAATAGAAATTAAATAATTAATTTTAAAATAAAATTCAAATTAGAAAATGTAAATTATAAAAATTAAAAAATTATAGAAAATAAAAAAATAATAAAAAAAATAAATTTAAAATAATTAAAACAAACAAATAACAAATAAATAAAAAAATAAAAAATTACTATTTAAAGATTTTAATAACTTAAAATTATTTTTCCTAAAATTTATAAATAGTAATAAGTAGGTTGTAATTTGTAACAGTAGTAACTCAAATAATAATTCAATTTATTTTTTCTACTTGATTATTTTGAAAAAATATTATAAAATAGTTAAGTAAATTATGTTTCAGTAGCTCAGTAGGATAGAGCGTCCCCCTCCTAAGGGGAAGGTCGCAGGTTCGATTCCTGTCTGGAACACCACGATAATATGCAATTGTACTGATTTTTTCAAATTCGAGTAGAAAATAAATAAAAGAGTGGATTGAAAATATTTCCACTCTCCTTTTTCTTTTGCCATAAATAAAAGGAGAGATTTTTATTTATGAAAAAATTGAAAAAAGACTCAAAATGGCATGAAAAATATTGAATTATAGAACTTGCAAAAAAATTAAAAATGTGTAATAATTAAAAGACATTAATAATATTGTGGAGGTAAGGATGCAAGAGTTTTTTATGAGAGAAGCTCTTAAAGAAGCTAAAAAAGCATATAATAAATTAGAAATTCCAGTCGGAGCCGTTATAGTTAAAGATGGAGAAATAATTGCAAGAGCACATAACATAAAGGAAGAAAAAAAAGACACTACAAAACATGCAGAAATATTAGCTATTCAAAAAGCTAGTAAAAAATTAGAAACATGGAGATTAAATGATTGCGAAATGTATGTAACATTAGAACCATGCCCTATGTGTGCAGGTGCACTTATTCAATCTAGGATAAAAAAGGTATACATAGGTACAATGGATGAAAAAACTGGAGCTTGTGGTTCTGTTCTTAATTTATTAGAAGATTTTAAATTTAATCATAAAGTTGAAGTAGAAAAAGGAATACTAAAAGAAGAATGTGAAAAAATATTAAAAGAATTTTTTATTAAATTGAGAGAATACAAGAAAAGTATGCGTTAGCAAAAGCAAAGCTTTTGGCAAGTACATGAGCATTTCTTTTGGAAAATGTGCACAACTTATGGCAACTTAACCTTGTTGTATAATTGGAGACGTATCGAAGTGGTCATAACGAGGCTGACTCGAAATCAGTTGGTCAGTGAAAGCTGGCACGTGGGTTCGAATCCCACCGTCTCCGCCAGACTTTTTTTAAAATGGTACCATTAAACCGTAGATTAATGGAGAAAGGTAAGTATAATGTAATGCGTACATTATATAGGAAGAAAAGTGGAAAAAGATAAAATTAAACAAATTGTTAAACTGTGTATTGCACTTGGAATTTTAGCCATTATAATAATTTTAGTTATAGCAATAATGGTACGTTACCAGGTAGAAGGAGACAAAAACATGCCATTTAATCTTTCTAAAATTATAATTGTTAGTACTGCTGAGGGAAATGAGACAGATGGAAAGAAAAAGTGGAATTTTAATGTCCTACAAAATAACGATGTGTATATATACATAGACAAAAATGAAAATTACTGGGGAGAAGATAAAACTATAAAATCTGTAAAGATAGAAAATTTGAATATTACAAAAACACCAACAAAAGGAGAAATAAAAGTATATATGCCGAATAGTGTTGAAGGTAGATTATTCAAATATTCTGATGAATACTTAATAAAAGAAAATAAAATAGAATTTAAAGGGGCAGACGAAAGCAACCCACAAACTTTAGAAATAGGAATAAATGGTGGAAATTTTGTATTGAGCTTTAGTAATACAGGTCTTGGAACATATAGTTCAGATGACGACAAAGAAATAATACATGATGGAACATTATTAAACAGATTAAAAGTAACAAATGACGAAATACAGTTTGAAGTGAATTTTGACTTAGTAATAACAGTGGACAATTGCAGTTATAGGACAAATATGAATTTGCAAATGCCATGTGGAGATATAACTAAAGAAGGAACTTGTAGTACAGAAAAAACGGATTTTAGTGAATTGATATTTAAAAGAGAATAAATACAGAAAAATAAGTAGATTTTATTACTATTACAAGAATATGTCATAAGTGTTACAAAAATATTACATTTTTAATATGGGTAGTGTTAAAAAAATTCCCCTTTACCTCTTGCTAAATTATATAAAAAAGTATATAATACAAATGGTATGAGAAATTTAATTATTGTATGGAGGGGACCAACAAGAGCCTGTGAACCTTGTCAGGTCCGGAAGGAAGCAGCAATAAGCAGTAGTTCTTGTGTGGAAACTTCCATAGAGTAATTAAATTGCTCACACCATTTTTTAAAGATGTGGGGTGATATAGATTGTCATATACAGCGTTATACAGGAAGTTTAGACCTTTAAAATTTTCAGAAATAGTTGGACAAGAACATATTACAAGAACATTAAAAAATCAAATTATTGCAGGAAGAGTAGGGCATGCGTATCTTTTTAATGGTGGAAGAGGTACAGGAAAAACAACAGCTGCTAAGATTTTGGCAAGAGCTGTAAATTGCTTAAATCCTCAAGATGGGGAACCATGCAATGAGTGCGAAATTTGTAAAGCTGCATTATCTGGTAGCCTTACGGATATTGTAGAAATGGACGCTGCTTCTAACAACAGTGTAGAAGATATACGTTCTATAAGGGAGGAAGTAAATTTTTTACCAACTCTTGCAAAATTTAGGGTGTATATTATTGATGAGGTTCATATGCTTTCAACTGGGGCATTTAATGCGTTACTAAAAACACTTGAAGAGCCACCAGCACATGTTAAGTTTATTTTAGCTACTACAGAACCACAAAAATTACCTGCAACAATTCTTTCAAGATGTCAAAGATTTGATTTTAAAAAAATATCAAATGATAATGTTGTAAAAAGACTAGAATTTGTAGCAAAGGAAAGTAACATAGAAATTACAAAAGAAGCACTTAATTTAATTGCAATTCTTTCGGAAGGTGCTATGAGGGATGCATTAAGTATTTTGGAAAGATGTTTGCAAGATGGGGAGACAAACATTGATGAGGACAAAATAAAGGATTTAGTAGGTATACCAAAATTTACATACATCAATGCTATTGTTAAATCTTTTTTAGAATATAATGTAGAAGAGGCTATAAAAGCAGTAGACAGTGTATTAAATGAAGGAAAAGATTTAAATAATTTGCTTTGGGAAATTATTAAATATGTAAAGGATATTTTAGTATATAAAGCTACTGGAAAATTAGAAATATATAGCCAAGAAGAACTAGAAGATATAAAAAAACTTGCTGATGAGGTTTCAAAAGAAAGACTATTGTATATTATTATGGATTTATCTAAATTGGAAAATGATATGAAATGGTCATCACAAAAAAGTGTTTTATTTCAGGTGGAAATTATAAAGTTATGCAGTGAAAATATTATTGAAGTACCTGTAGAAAATGTGAATAAAGAAGGAACTATTCAGCACAAAACTGTCAATAATGCAAATAATATACAAACAAATCCTACTGAGCAAAAGAATTTTGTTAAAAAAGTTAAAGAGGATGGGAAGCAGAATTTAGCAAAAGCAATTTCTGGTTATGGAGAAGCTAAAGGATGGAAAAATGTATTGGGAGAGTTAAGGCAAAATGGAAAGATTATGTTATACTCTAATTTACTAAAGGCAAAAGCCATCGAACTTAACGACATGGTTGTTGGTATTAGTTTTCCAGAGGGAATAAATGCTTTTGGAAAGTCTATTTTGGAAAAGCCAGAGAATATAAATGAGCTTTCTAAAACTATTTCTATGGAATATGGAAAAGATATGAAAGTAAGGATTATAGAAAGTGTAGATTCACTACCAAAAAATAAAGAAAAGAAGAATAACGAAATTGAAAATATGGCTGGTAACTTAGATATTCCACTTAATATAATAGAAGAATAGTTTTTGGCTAAAATAAATAGGTGAGAATAAAATATATTAATTATTTAAGCTACACAGGGTATATAGAATTTTAGAGTATTTAAATGGCAAAGGGAAAATGAATTTACAAAAATTTAAAACATGCATATTGACTGGATAAAGAAAAAATATACCAGTAACAAAATATAACTATTAAAAACATAGGTTTATAGGTAAATCCTTTATTAAAAACCTAAATATATTATGCAAGGAATGAAAAATAATGGCAAAAAGAGGAGGATTCCCAGGAATGGGAGGATTTGGTGGGATGAACATCAATCAATTAATGAAAGAAGCTAAAAAAATGCAATCAGACATGGAAAAGACACAAGAAGAACTAGCAGCAAAGGAATTTGAAGCTACAGCAGGTGGAGGAGCAGTTTATGTAAAAGTTTCTGGAAACAAAGAGATAAAAGAAATAAAAATAAAAAAAGAAGTCGTAGACCCAGAGGATGTAGAGATGTTACAAGATTTAATTTTGACATCTGTAAATGAAGCATTAAGAAAGGTAGATAGTGAACAAGCTGCATCACTTGGAAAGTTTAATATTCCAGGATTAATGTAGTAATCGTTTTAATAGTCTAATAAAAATTTGTCCCATCTAATTGGCACATATATTTTGCATTCTCTAAATATTTGAATAAAAAATATATGTGCTTAGTTGGACTTTAAAGTATAAGAAGGAATGAGGTACATGTCATACTATTCACCATCAATAGAAAAACTAATTGAAGCTTTTGAAAGGTTGCCAAGTATTGGAAATAAGACAGCTGCAAGATTAGCATTTTATATTTTAAATGCTAGTAAAGAGGAGACAGATGAGTTTATATCTGCTATACAAAATGCAAAACAAAATTTAAAGTATTGCTCAAAATGTTTTAATATTTCAGATACTGACCCTTGCGAGATTTGTTCAAATCCTACGAGGGATAATTCTACAATTTGCGTTGTAGAAGATGTTAAAGATGTTGTGGCAATGGAAAGAACTCATGAATTTAAAGGACTTTACCATGTCCTTCACGGTAGTATTTCTCCTATGAATGGAGTAGGACCTGATGATATAAAGATAAAAGAATTACTTTCAAGACTTATGGGTGGGGAAGTTAAAGAATTAATTTTAGCTACTAACCCAAGAGTAGAAGGAGAAGCAACAGCTATGTATATTTCTAAGTTGGTTAAACCTCTTGGAATAAAAGTTACAAGAATTGCACATGGGATTCCAGTTGGTGGAGATTTAGAGTATACAGATGAAGTTACTTTATCAAAGGCATTGGAAGGAAGAAGAGAATTGTAAATATTAATTTTATGATTTAATAAATCCCTTATTAAGCTGTTACAATTCACGGATTGCCTATTGCTATTTATAAATATAAAGCAAGAAAATGTTGTTTCTTGCTTTATTAATATGATTAACAAGCCATGAATTGTAATATTAAGCAATATGCAGGAGATTTGTTTAATTGTATTTATATATTAAAAAAATTACAAGTGCCTTAAGATTCTCTGCTTGAGGTGGTAAACTTTAAATTGACACAAGCCAAAAGCGACTTTCGTCGCTTGGCTTTTAGAGCAATTTCATAATTGCTTCACAAATATCTTTTGTAGAATTTTTCTTCGCGAGAGTCTTAGAATGTTTTTTCATTTCTTCTAATTTTTGAGGATTAGAAAACAATTCTTGTATAAATGCATTAGGATCTTCCTTCTTTTTTAACCATACACCTACATTATTTGCTTCTAAAAATTCCGCATTCTCTTCTTCTTGACCAGGAATAGGATTTATTATAAGCATAGGTAGTTCAGAGGCTAGACTTTCGCTTGTTGTAAGACCTCCTGGTTTCGTAACAACAATATTGGATATGCTCATAAGCTCTGGTACTTGATTTGTATAGTCTAAAACTTTAACTCTATTTTGAGCATGGGCATCTCTTACCAATTCTTTAAAACCAGAATTCATTTTAGGATTTCTTCCAGAAATTGCAACAATTTGAAATGAAGGCAAATTGTGGATAAGTGCATCTAAAATTTGTATAGTCCTGTCTTTACCAAGACCAAATTCTCCTCCACCAAAAAATAATATAACTGGTTTTGTTTTATCTAAATTAAATTCATTAAATATTTTATCTTTATCAAATTTTTGAAAAAATTTTTCAGATAAAGGAATTCCAGTAACATGTATTTTACTTGGCGCAATTCCATAATTTTGCAAATATTCTTTCATCTTATTATTTGCTACAAAAAAAGCGTCTGTATATTCATGACCTATTAGCCATTGATCATGAGGAGCAAAATCAGTAAGAATAGTTACTAGTTTGCAATTAATTTTACCTTTTCTAAGTAAATAGCTTACCATTTGGCTACTAAAAGGATGAGTTGAAATTACCAAATCTGGATTTTGCTCTCTTATAAGATTTTTTAACTTTATGGCCATTACTTTATTTGTCCTAGAACTAACATGACCAAGAACACCTCCTTGAGAGTGTGCATAAATTTTTCCCCATAAATTTGGAGCTTTTCTTGCCATTTCATTGTAGGCACCAGTAGTAATTTTATTTAAAACTTTATTAATATATTCAATGCAATCTATTATTTCAGTTTCAACTTTAAAATTATCATCTAAATATTTTTTTACAGATTTTGCTGCAGAATAATGCCCTCCACCATATGCAGCATAAAAAATTAGTATTTTTTTCATATTTTCCCCTTTATGTTATCTATTTTAATTTTATACTTTTTAGTCCATATTATATTGCCAGTATACATATTTTGTAATCTTCAAGTATCCAATTAAAAATATGTTTACCAGATATTAATAATTTAATTTTAAAACATTTTACCATAAAAAAAGTAAAAAGTCTAAAAATTAAGAATATTTTAACAAAATTTACACAAAATATGAGAGAAGTTACAATTAATGGTTTACAAATTAAATCTGTCCATATTGCTAGTAGATTTGATCATTATCTACGCATTCGAATGAAAAATATATTTACAAAATGGAAATACTTTTAAAGAATAGTACATTAATTGTAAAGGAGAGTAAAGGAAAAGGAAGGATTGATTTTGTGGGTAAAATTAAGAATAAATTAATTGATTGGAAAAATAGACTTAAAGATAGGCATATGCTTAGTATTATTGTTGTACTTTTTGCCATTATAATAATTTTAGGATTATACACATATAAAAAACAAAGGGAATATAGGCAAGCTTCAGAAAATGCATACAATATGGCATTTTATGAGGTAGTAGATTATGTACAAAATGTAGAAGTATATTTGGCTAAGTCTTTAATTACTAATTCACCAGCAAGTAGTGCAGAAAGTTTAACAAATGTATGGAGGGAAGCAAATTTAGCACAAGCATATTTGGCACAACTTCCAATAG
Organism: uncultured Clostridia bacterium; assembly: GCA_944392435.1. Taxonomy (GTDB): domain Bacteria; phylum Bacillota; class Clostridia; order TANB77; family CAG-508; genus CALXVA01. The sequence continues at coordinate 21,318 of CALXWQ010000076.1, read as the reverse complement.
ACAGCCATGAACTAGAAAATACTGCAAAATTTTTGAACCAAGTAAGTGATTATAGCTATTCACTATATACCAAAAACTTAAAAGAAGAGGAATTGACAGACGAGGATATGGATAATTTAACAAATCTTCACCAATATAGTGTAGAACTAGAAAATACATTAAACCAATTGTCGGCAGATATAAATGATGGAAGAATTAGTTGGGGAGAATTGACAAAAGAAGGAACTGTAGCATTTGCTCAACAAGTAAGCAACATATCACAAGATAGTTTTGACAATTTAGAGCAAACATTTCATGAATACTCAGGTTTGATTTATGACGGGGCATTTTCTGAACATATTACTACTGCCGAAAAAGTAGGTTTAACAGGAGAGAATATAGATGAAGAAAAAGCAAAAAACATAGCTAAAGAATTATTCGACAGCAATAATATAAAAGAAATAATATCATACGGAAAAAGTGAGGGGGATATAATATCATACGATTTTGGAATAAGCTTTAACGATGATAGTACAGCAACTGTTTCTATTTCTGAAAAAGGTGGACATGTAATATATATGAATAAAAATAGAGAGGTAAGTGCAGAAGTAATTTCAAAAGAAGAAGCTGATAAAAAAGCAAAAGAATATTTAAAAGAAAAAGGGTTTAAAAATATGAAAGAAACGTATTACCTAAAACAAAGTGGAATAGTAACAATAAATTACGCATATCAACAAGATGATGTAATAATGTATCCAGACCTTATAAAAGTAAAAGTTGCATTAGACAATGGTGAGATTTTAGGAATAGAAACAACAGGTTATCTAAATTCGCACAAAGAAAGAAAATTAAAAGAACCAAAAGTTACCGTAGAGGAAGCTAAAGAAAGTTTAAATGATGACTTAAATATAGAAAGTGAGGAACTTGCAATAATACCAACAGAATGGAAAACAGAAGTGCTTTGCTGGGAATTTGAAGGTAATGTAGAAGGATTAGATTTTATTGTATATGTCAATGCAGAAACAGGAAAAGAAGAGGATATCTTGATAATAACAAACACACCAAATGGTACTTTAACACATTAATGTTTTGTAGTAGTAACAATTCTTTTTCTATTTGCTATGTTTTAGACTTGTAAAAAATACCATAATGGAATATAATATCAAAAGTTAAATAAGATATAACAAAAAAGGTTACTGTTCAGTATAAAAGTAGATATGTAAATTCCGTTCCGTCTTGCTGGTAGACATATATTGTGTTCTCCAAGTTTTTAAACAAAATATATGTCTACCACGTGGAACACAAATCATAAGAATAAGTTTAGTAATTCTTTAAAGTACATTATACGGAACAGTAACCAAAAAAGAAGTGGGATACAAAAAGGTTATAAGTATTTTTGCCATAAGGGAGGAAATGAGGCAAATGAAGGGAATTTATGTAAAAGATGCAGTAAGAGTATGCAATGGAGAAATTCTATATGGAAATGAGAATGAGGTTTTAGAAAATTTTACAAATGATACAAGAGAAATAAAAGAAGGAAATGTATATATAGGTTTTAAAGGAGAGCACCATGATGGAAGCTTGCTATATAGGCAAGCTTTAGTTAATGGTGCAAAAGTATGCATTTTACAAAAAAAGAGTGTGTATGAGATTTTAGATGTTAACCAAATACAGAGTGAATTTCCAGATAGAACAATAATTTTAGTTGAAGATACAACAAAAGCTATTGGTAAAATAGCAGAATATAAAAGAAGTTTGTATGATATACCAGTAGTTGGAATAACTGGAAGTGTTGGCAAAACTAGTACGAAAGATATAATTGCTAGTGTAATGGGTAAGAAATTTAATGTGCTAAAAACATTGGGAAATTATAACAGTCAAGTAGGTCTTCCACTGACTGTCTTAAGACTTAAGGAAGAAAATGATGCAATGGTTGTAGAAATGGGAATGAGTGCATTAGGAGAAATAAGTAATCTTACAAAAATTGCAAAACCAACAGTAGCAGTTATAACAAATGTTGGAACAGCACATATAGGCAATTTAGGTTCGAGAGAGAATATTCTAAAAGCTAAATTAGAAATATTAGAAGGATTACAAGATGATGGAACATTGGTAATAAACAATGATAATGATATGCTTCATAAATGGAATGAAGAGAATCCAAATAAAAAATTTAAAGTTATAACATTTGGCATTGAGAATAAAAGTGATATTATGCCATATGAGATAGTTTCTTCAGAAAACGGAAGTACATATAAAATAGATATTGAAGGTACAACATATAATGTTAATGTGACTGTTGGAGGAAATCATTTTGTATTAAACAGTTTATGTGCAATAGCAATAGGAAGATTATTTGGAATAGAGATGAATGATATTTTAACTGGAATTGAGAATTTTGAGCTGACAAAAAGAAGAATGCAAGTAGAGAAAAATAAAAATGGTGTAACTATAATTAATGACTGTTATAATGCAAATTATGATTCTATGAAAGCTGCAATAGAATATCTAGGTAAAATTAACGCGAATAGAAAAATTGCTGTTTTGGGAGATATGCTTGAGCTAGGAGATTATTCAAAAGTTTTGCATGAGAAAGTTGGAGAAGAGGTTGGAAAAAATAAAATAGATATACTAATTACTGTTGGAGAAGCGGCAAAAGGCATTGCAAGTAAAGCAAAAGAGGAAGGAATAAAACCAAGTAATATATATGAATTTAAAAATAATAACCAAGCTATAGAAAAAATAGAAAAAATTGCAAAAGAAGGAGATGCCGTACTTATTAAAGCATCTAATGGAATGAAGTTCCAAGAAATTTTTGAAAAAATTTGTGATAATTAGAATCAGATTTCAAATTTTACAAAATAATAAAGCATTTGCAAAAATATAAATGTTAATAATAGAAAGGATATATATATGTTTGAAAATAATGAAGAAGTTGAAAAATTGCTAAAAAAAATTGATGAAGACATAAAAAACGAATTGTCAGAAAAAAGATACAATCACTCAGTAGGTGTAATGAAAAAGGCAGAGGAGCTAGCAAAAATACATGATGTAGATATAAATAAAGCAAGACTAGTTGGACTAGCACACGATATTGGAAAAGAACTTTCAAGTGATGATAAGCTTAAATATTGTAGTGAACATGGTTTATTTGTAGATGATGTAGAAAGGCAAAATACAGGTTTATTACATACGAAAATTGGAGCAGATATTTGTAAAAGAAAATATGGTTTTACACAAGATATGCAAAATGCAATAAAATATCATGCAACAGGAAACGAAAATATGGATAAGCTAGCAAAAGTACTTTTTATTGCAGATAAAATAGAAGATGGCAGACAATATGATGATGAAGAACATTTGAAAAGACTACAAGAGGGAAGGAAATTAGCTAAAGAAAATTTAGATAAAGCCTTATTATATGAGATAGATGCATCGCTAGTATATACAATAAAAAAAGGAAAACTAATACATATGGATAGCATTTTGACTAGAAATAAGATTATTTCACATTTTTCTCTTTATTTCTCCTAAAAAGTATGATATAATGAGGATGCTTTAAAGGGGGGAGGCTTATGATATTCAAAGATTACTATAAGATACTAGGATTAGAAAACAATAAATCAACACCAGAAGAAATAAAGACAGCCTATAGAGAACAAGCCAAAAAATATCACCCAGACATAAATTCTGAAAGTGGATTTTCAGAAGATAGATTTAAAGACATAAACGAAGCATATAAAGTCCTATCAACACCAGCTTCAAGACGTAAATATGATAGAATGTGGAATTCAAATGTAGGAAAGAAAAAAAAGTTTGAAGAGAGTAAAAGAGAAGAAGGGTCTATATTTAGTAACTTTTTTAATATGTTTTTTGGAGAACAGCTAAATAAAACAAAAAAAGAAGAGAATAAAAAACAAAAAACACCTATTAAAGGAGAAAATATAGAAACAGAGATAGATGTGTCAATCGAAGATGCATTTTATGGACAAAACAAAAAAATTTCATTAAGAGCTCAAAACGGAAAAATGAAAACATTTTCTATTAAAATACCAGCTGGTATACGTAATGGAGAAAAAGTAAGATTAATAGGACAAGGCAAAAAGGGTGAAAACGGAGGAAAAAATGGAGATTTACTAATAAGGATAAATATCAAGGATAATAAGAAATTCGCCCTAAGAGGAATAGACCTATATACAGATTTGTGCATTACTCCATGGGAGGCAGTACTTGGAACCAAAGTTTCTGTAGATACAATAGGAGAAACAATTTTTTTACATATACCACAAGGAATAGAAAGTGGGGAAAAGGTAAGAATACCACAAAAGGGTTACAAAGATGGTAAAGGTGGCCGAGGAGAGCTTATTGCAGATGTGAAAATTATGATACCAAAGGAGCCTACCAAGGAAGAAATGAAATTTTTTGAAAAATTAAATCAAATATCAAAGTTTAATCCAAGAACAAACTAAAATATGTAACAGTAGTTGATAGATTGTCTAAATGTTAACATAATTTAATAAAAATGTTGACTTGTGCAAAAAAATACTATATAATAAGATATAGTGATTCTAACAAAAGACAAACTATGGCAACGAAGATTCATAGAAAGAGGGTAGATGTGTATGGAGATTATTCAAGGTAAACACTTTAGCATAACAGACCCACAAGGCGTAAACACAGTGATTTATAGAGTTAATGAAACAGAAAAAGAATATTTAAAAGAATCACCTAAATACACAATAGAAAGATTACATTATGCAGAAGAAATAAGAGGAGATGTAAAGAAAAAAACTTTTTTTGTTGACGACCCAAAACCAGAAGAAGACTTAGTTATACTTTCTTTTGGAAAAGATAGAGTAGTAGTAAATATGGGGATTTTGATGGAAGATAGAGTTAGAATATCAAAAAAACCATCATCAATAAAGTTTGATACTCTTTATTCTGAAAAAGAAACAGTTTTTAAAGAGTTTAAATATACACCAAATTTGAAAAGACCAATAACAATTATTGATCCAGAAACAACAGAAGAAATAAAGCCAGTATTATACTTTGACAAAGATACAAATGAAGTTAGAGGAAAATGTAAGTTAAAACCATACAAATCATATTTTGCCTTTGAAATAAGAGATGGCAAAAATGATATTTAGAAAGGGGAAAAACAATGAATAGTACAAATGGACATTCACACATCCGTAATACAGCGGCTGAATTTAAAGCTTCAGAAAGAGGAGTGGAAATACCACCAAAAAAAGGAATAGAAGTAGAAGGGGTTTCTACAAACAAAGATTTTATGGATATTATGATTGAAGGAACATCAAGAGTAGGATCTGATAATGTGTTATATGATGAACAAGGTAACGTAATAGGAAAATTAAATGGAAACGCATATAGGGATTATAGATCTAAAGATGAAAGTATTGGTAAGGAATAATAAAATAATACTAAAGCGAAGGTGAATCAAGTATGAACTACAAAGTTAGTAAAACCTTGAAGGATAATAAAAAAAGTATAATTATAATAGTAGTACTATGGGTAATTTTATCTATAGTACTTGTTGCACCTATAGGATACAGTATAGGAATTGCAAATCAAGGCGGAAGTTTTAAATTAGATATATTTTTAGAAAATGTATTTACAGAAATCGTAAGTTTTAGTTCAATTACTAGAGTATTAGGAGCAGAATATATTGGATATTTTGGTAAAACACTTTTGTATTACACAATTATATTTGCAATTTTTACATTTGTTGGGCTATATAAATCAAGACCAAAACATCAATATACTGACATAGAACATGGATCAAGTGATTGGAGTGAGAACGGAGAGCAATATAGAATACTTAGTAAAAATAAAGGAATAATACTATCAAAGCATAACTATTTGCCCGTTGATAAAAGAGGAAACGTTAACGTATTGGTAGTTGGACGGTTCAGGTTCTGGTAAATCTGCATCGTACTCAATACCAAATGCATTTCAAATGTTAGGATCATATGTATTTACTGACCCTAAAGGTGAGTTGTATGACAAGACAGCAGGGTACCTTAAAAAAAATGGTTATGATATAAAAGTACTAAATTTAGTAAATCCAGCAAACAGTGATGGATATAACCCATTATTGCACATACGTAGTGAAATAGACGTAGATGTTATAGCAAATACAATTGTGAAAGGACAAAAAACAGAATCTGGAAGTGACCCATACTGGGACGATATGGCAGAGATGCTATTAAAAGCGCTTATATATTACTTAATGGCAACAAGACCAGAAGAAGAGCAAAACTTAGCAAGTTGTTCAGAACTTGTTAGAGCAGCAAATGCAAATGGAGGCAGTAATTTACTAACAGACTTAATGAATCAACTTCCATATGACCATCCTGCTAGAATGAACTATAAATCTATAGAAATTGCACCAGAAAAAACATATGGATCAATCCTAAGTTCATTACAATCAAAATTAGGTAAGTTCGATTCAAAAGAAATTGCAGAAGTTACATCAACAGATACAATTGATTTTGACGAAATAGGCTCAAGAAAAACAGCTGTATATGTTATTTCATCAGATACGCATAAAGCTTATGACTTCTTACTTACAATATTTTTCTCGCAAATGATACAACAGTTATATGACTTTGCAGATAAAAATGGAGGAAGACTAAGAATGCCAACATACTTTATACTAGATGAGTTTGCAAACATTGGACAAATACCAGACTTTGATAAAAAAATATCAACATCTAGAAGTAGAGGAATATCATTTAGTGTTATACTACAAAACTTAGACCAGCTTGAAGCAGTGTATGAAAAATCATATGAAACAATTATGGGTAACTGTGATACACACGTGTTTTTAGGAAGTAACTCATACAAAACTGTTGAGTATTTTTCAAAAGCATTGGGAGAAAAAACAATAACAAGAGAAAGTTTATCTGTAAACAGAGATAAGCAATTCCATAGACAAGGATACAGTGATTCAGACCAAGTAATGGCTAGAGCACTCATGACACCGGATGAATTAAGAAGAATGGACAATGACTTATGTATAATATACGAAAAAGGTATAAAGCCAGTAAAAGATGAAAAATATTATTATTTTGAGACACCTATGGCCAAAAAATTAGCCGAATTCACATTAAATCACTTAGAGTTTAACATAGAAGATAGAGGAAAATGGAGAAAATTTAATCCATATAATCCATATGTAGAAGACCAAGAAGAAAGGCCAAAAGACCTAAAAGTAGAGTCTTTAGATGATTTATTTGATGATGAGCCAACTAAGAGTGAGAAAAATTCTAGTAATAATGATACTAATAATGGACAGAATTCAAAACAAGAAAATGAGGCACCAATTTTACCACAAGCAGATGAAACGGCTAGAGCAGACGAAGACGATATAATGTCAGTGGATATACAAAAAGAATTGGAAGCAAAATTTGATGAATTATTTGGAGCATTTGATGAAGATGATAAATGATAAATTAGGGACAGACCCTAATTTATCATTTTTTTATTTATATGAAAATACATTTTCTATAAATTAAAAAATAGCTGAAATTGCTATTGACGCCGAGATTCATTTGCCCAAATTTCCTTCGAATGCTATACTCAAATCACATTTCATTCCATATGCCCATAATTTTTAAACATAACCACTACTAGCGTTTCAGAATAAATAGTCTACAAACCATTATCTAGTGAAAAACATGAACAAATGTTTACAAAAAACTATTGACTTATCTAATTCCGTAGTATAAAATTATGTGGTATTTTATAGAAATTGATAATATAAAATATTAAATTATTTGTTACGTAAAATTTTAAATAAAAATAGAAAGGAAGGATAAGTTTGAAATTTATACATATGGCAGATATGCATTTTGATGTACCATTTACAGTATTAAATAATAGAAATAAATTAGGTGAAAAACGTAGATTAGAGCAGAGAGAAACTTTTAAAAAAATAATAGAATATATAAAAGAAAATAATATAGAATATTTATTTATTTCAGGAGATTTATATGAACATGAGTATATAAGGCAAACGACAATAGAATATATAAATAGTTTATTTAAGGAGATTCCTAACACAAAGATATACATTACGCCAGGAAATCATGATCCTTATATTAATGGTTCTATGTATAAAACATTTAATTGGAATCAAAATGTCCATATTTTCGGCCCAAAAATAGAATTAATAGAAAACTTAGACTGTGATATTTATGGATTTGGATTCGACGATTTTTATAGGAAAGATAATGAATTAAATAACTTAAAAATTAAAAATAAAAATAAGATAAATATATTGATAACTCATGGAACTTTAAATGGTGGCACAGCACAAGATATGGAATACAATCCTTTAAGTAAAACTAAATTAAAAGACATAGGATTTGACTATGTCGCATTAGGACACATACATAAATTAGACTATAATAATGAAAAGAATCAGAGAATAGTATATCCAGGTTCAACTATATCCATGGGATTTGATGAATTAGGAGAACATGGCGCAATTTTAGGAGAAATAAATAAAGAAAATATTATTTTAAAATTTATACCATTAGATAATAAAGAATTTATTGAATTAGAAATAGATATAAGTGATACAAACTCTAATGAAGAATTAATTGAAAAAATAAATGAGCTAAAATTAGATACAAATAAATTTTATAAAATAATATTAATAGGAGATAAAAATTTTGAAATAAATACATATAATTTATTTAAGTTTATTAATAATGAAAATATAATTAAAATAAAAAATAATACAAAATTAAAAATAAATTTAGAAGAAATATCTTCACAAAACAATTTAAAAGGATTATTTGTGAAAGAAATATTAAAAGAAATAAATGAAGATAATTATCCAAAAGAAATTCTTGAAGAATCATTAAATATAGGATTAAATATAATTAATAAATAATAATAATTAACTATGTATTTTTAGCGTTTTAAATTAAGAGTTATATATATATATTAGTTTTTTTAAAATTAAAAATATACTATTCTATACACTTCTAAAATAACATATAAAAATAAAATAAATAAAAGAATAATTTGTAAATAAAAATAAATAATGTAAAAAATATTTTTGGAAAATAATATTTTTTAATATAAAATTAAAAACATAATTAAAAATAAAAATGAAATAAATAAAAATATAAAAAAATATAAAAAAATATAAAAAATATAAAAAATTTATTAAGGGATTATAAAGAAATAATTAAAAATATAATAAATAAAAAAACAATTAAAAATATAATAAAAAATAATTATAAAAATAAAATATATACAAAATATAAATGATGGTAAAAAATTAAAAATTAAAAATTAAAAAAATTAAAATAAAATATAAATAATAATAAATATAAAATTAAAAAATATAAATTATTTTTTAAAATAAAATAGTTAGGAGTAAAAAAATAAATAACAAAGTTAAAAATGCAAAAAATATTAATTAAATAGATTTAATTAACATTGAGATTAGTTGACAAAAAAACATAAAAAAAGTAGATAATAATTAAAAAAACAAAAATGAAAGAAGACTGATATGAGAGAAAGTTATAATTAAAAAATGGAGAAGAAAAATATTTTAAAGATAAAATGGAGAAAAAAGTATTTTACAAAAAATGGAAGAAAAACCATAAAAAACAAAAAAGACTTTTGAATAAAAAACAACAAAAAATAACAGAAAATAGTCAAAAAGTTACTAAAAATTATGAAAAATGATAAAAAAATTATAGGGAATAGGCAAATTTGCAGTGTATTAGAAAAGTTATAACTGTTTTAAATTTTAAAGAAATCTAAATAAAATTTTTGTAAAAGTAATTATTTACATAATGAATAGTAAACAAGAAAAAGATTAACAAAACAGAAAATAGTCAAAAAGGCAAAGAAAAATATCAAAAAGACAAAAAAATAATTGTATTTAAAATGCAAAAAAAAACAAAAAATATTACTATTTTTTGTAAATAAAAAGCATAGAAAACTACATGAATAATTCACTTATGTAAACAAAAAAAGTTCTAATTTATTTATGCATTTAAAAGAGAAAAAGCATAAAAAATAAAATACAATTATTAAATAAAAAATAAATTTATAAAAAAACAGAAAATAAATTAATAAAAATATTAGTAAAATATTTTATAAAAAAATAAATTAATTAAATAAATAAAAATTGAAAATAATAAATAATAAATAATAAATTAATTTAAAATAAAAAAATAAAAATAAATGTAAAAAATATTAAATAGAAAAATTAAAATAAAATAAAAAAATAAAAGTAAAATAAAATATAAAATATTTTAAAAAAATTAAAAATAAAAAATTAAAAAAAATAAAATATATTTAATATAAAATTAAAAATATAATAAAAAAGGAGTAATTAAATTTGAAGATAAAAAATATTAAAATAAATAATTATGGAAAAATAGAAAATAAAGAAATTAATTTGGAAAATAAAATAAATATTATTTATGGAAAAAATGAAAGTGGCAAATCTACTTTATTAAATTATATAAAAAATATATTTTATGGAATTTCTAAAAATAAAAATGGTAAGAATATTTCTGATTATGAAAAATACAAACCATGGGGCAAAGAAGATTATTCTGGTAAACTAAAATATGAATTAGACAATGGACAAGAATATGAAATTTTTAGAGACTTTAATAAGAAAAATCCTAAGGTATATAATGAAGAAATGGAAGATATTTCAAAAGAATTTAATATTGTCAAAAAGGATGGGGTTCAGTTCTTCTATGATCAAACTAATGTAGATGAAACTATGTTTACATCTACTGTATTAACTATGCAAGAAGAAGTTAAACTTGACAAACAAGACCAAAGCATATTAGTGCAAAAACTTGCAAACCTTGCGGGAACAGGGGATGATAATCTATCATATAAAAAGGTAATTGACAAGTTGAATAAAATGCAAATAGAAGAAATTGGAAGTGAAAGATCACAAGGTAGACCAATTAACATAATTAAAGATAGAATTAAAAACATTGAGTTTGTCTTAAAGGAGTTACATCAGTATCAAAAAGACAAAAATATAAACGAAGAGCAAAAAGAAGTAATAATGGAAAAAATTAGGGAAGAGGAAAAAGAACTTGACCTGTTTAAGCAGATAAGTATAATAATGTTATGTAAACAAAGCGGCGATGAAAAAATAAAAATAAAAAGTAATTATAAAGAAGATAAAAATAAAAAAATAGAAGAATTAAAATTAGAAAAAAATAAATTAAATGATGAAATTAATAAAAATAATTTGAGGAAAAACAATATAAATAATTATGAAAATAATTTAGAAAATAATTTTTTAAATGAAAATATTAAAATTAATTATGAAGATAATGTTAAAAACAAAAAAACAAAAAATAGATTTAAAGAAAATCCAAAACAAAAAAATAATTTTAAAAAATATATTTTAATTATATTTTTTATTTTGATAATTAATTTATTAATTTTTATTTTAAATAAAAATCTAATAAAAAATAATTTAATAAATATTTTAAATTTTTTAATTATTCCAATTTATTTAATTTTTATTATTTGCCATGAAAAAAATAAAAAAATAAAAATAAAAAATGAATTAAAAATTCAAGAAGAAAAAATACAAGAAGAAATTAATTCTGAAAATAATAAATTAAATTATGAAATTAATTTATTAAATAAACAAATTGATTTATTATTAGAAGAAAAAAATAAAGAAGAAAATGAAATAGAAAAAGAACAAATAGAATTAGATAATAAAATAGATGGAGAAATAGAAAAAATAAAAGAAAAATTTAAGAATGAATTAGATGTTAATAAATACTTTGATATAGCAGAAATGAGCAATATAAATATTTTAATTAATAAAAAACAAGAAGAAATTAATAAAAGTAAATTAGATTTGCAAACTATTAAAATAGCTGAAGAAAATATTTCTAATAAATTAGAAGATATGGTTAATTTAAAAGAAGAATATGAAGAATTAAATGAAGAGCTTAACGATTTAGAAAAGAAAAATAATGCTATAAATTTAACTAAAGAATTAATTACCAGGGCATATGAAAATATGAAAAACAATATTACTCCAAAATTTACTCAAAATTTATCATATAATATATCTAAAATATCAGATGGTAAATATAATAAAGTAGGTATAAATGATGAGAAAGGGTTAATTGTTGAAAATGAATTTGGAGAATATATTCCTGCAGAATTATTAAGTGTGGGAACAATTGATCAATTATATTTATCTTTAAGATTATCTATGATTGATGATATGTCCAATGAAAAAATGCCAATTATATTAGATGAAGCTTTTGCTTACTATGATGACCTAAGAATGGAAAATATAATTAAATTTTTAAGTGATAATTTACAAGAACATCAAGTAATTATATTCACTTGTACAAATAGAGAAAAAAACATACTTGATAAATTAGGGTTAGAATATAACTGGGTTGAGCTATAGAACAATTTGAAACTAAACTATTATGGAATATAGTTATGGAAAAAGAAGAAAAGTATTCATTTTACAGATATTAAAAAGTATATGCAAATTGTAATACAAATATCATTTGGTATAAAAATAAATATTTAAATAGTTACAATTTATAGCTATATTAATGCCTAGAAGAAGTAAATGCTTCTTATATAAAAAAATAGGTCGCAAATTGTATCATTAATAACAGTAGAATACAATAATTTCCTAATAAACCTTGTATTACATATGGAAATGCTGTATAATAGTAATGTTAAATAAAATGTAAGGAGAATAATTATGTTTGAAAAATTAGATGCAATTGAGAACAGATATGAAGAATTAACAAAAAAAATAAGTGATCCAAATGTTATAGCAAACCAAAATGAGTGGAGAGAACTCATGAAAGAACATGCAGAAATGGAACCTATAGTAGAAAAATATAGAGAGTATAAAAAAGTGCAAAAACAGTATGAAGATGCAAAAGAGATGGTTGATGATTCAAACACTGAAAAAGAATTAAAAGAATTAGCAGAAATGGAAATGATTGAAGCTAAAGAAAAACTTCCACAACTAGAAGAAGAAATAAAAATACTTTTAATTCCTAAAGATAAAGATGATGATAAAAATGTTATTTGTGAGATAAGAGCAGGTGCAGGCGGAGAAGAGGCAGCTTTATTTGCAGGAACTTTATTTAGAATGTATTCTATGTATGCAGAAAAAAAACATTGGAAGTTAGAAGTACTAAATGAAAATGAAACAGGGCTTGGAGGGTATAAAGAAATATCATTCATGATTACAGGAAAAGGAGCATATAGTAGACTAAAATTCGAAAGTGGAGTTCATAGAGTACAAAGAGTGCCAGATACAGAAGCAAGTGGAAGAATACACACATCTACAGCAACAGTTGCAGTTTTACCAGTGGTAGAGGATGTTGAAATTGAAATAAATCCAGCAGACATAAAAATGGAAGTATTTAGATCTTCTGGCGCAGGTGGACAACATATTAATAAAACATCATCAGCTGTTAGACTTATCCATGAACCAACTGGAATAGTGGTAGAATGTCAAACAGAGCGTTCACAATTCCAAAATAAAGATAATGCTATGAAAATGCTTAAGACAAAATTATATGACATTGAAAAGCAAAAACAAGATAGTGCTGTTGCAAATGCAAGAAAATCTCAAGTTGGTTCTGGAGATAGAAGTGAAAAGATAAGAACATACAATTATCCTCAAGGACGTATTACAGATCATAGAATAGGACTTTCAATATATCAAATGGATGATTTCTTAAATGGAAATATAGATGAAATGATAGATAATTTGATTGCAGCTGATACTGCAGAAAAATTAAAGGGTGATGAAGAATAAAAAATAAATTATAAGTATATTGCTATTATTGAAGCAATGTACTTTTTTAAATATAATTTTTAATTTTATTATGTGTTGTAAATAGCTATATAATAAAAAATAGAATAAGGAGTAAATATAAAATGGAAAATCAAAAAAACACAGAGAATAATATTAGTATTGGAAATGCAGGAGAATATTTTGTAGCAGGCGAATTAGAAAGACGTGGATTTACAGTTGCAGTTCCTATGTCAAATACAAAGGATTTTGATATACTAGCCATAAATAGAACTAATTATAAACAATATGCTATTCAAGTGAAAACAACTGGAAAGGTAAAAAAAGATTGGTTAATCAACAATATTGATAAAATTATACATGGCAAAAATATAATATTTATATTTGTTTGTCTAAATGGAATGGAAAAACCAGAGTACCATATTGTACCAAGTGAGATAGTTTATAAAAAAAGAGATGATTATAATAATTGGATTAATACACCTGGAAAAAATGGAAAGGTGCATGATCCACAAAGCAATAAAATCCATTTTAAAGACAACGAAAATATTTATTTAGATAAGTGGGATTATTTGCAATAAATTAATTAAGTGCAAATTAAGTAGTGAAGTAAGAAGAAAAGCAGAATCATAATAAAGTAAGAATTATCATATAAATTTAATAATTAATTGATAGTTTAAAAGGGAGTGGTATAAAATAGAGGAGACTATAAAAACTACTTTAATCGGGCTATTTTTTGGCACATTTGGTACAACATTAGGAGGAATAATAGGAGTAAAGTTAAAAAAGAGTTCCAATAAATTTTTAAGTTTTATTTTATCATTTGCCTCGCGGACTTATGACTGCTATTATATGCTTTGAATTAATACCAGAAGCACTACAGATTGCAAGTTTACCAATAGTAATTTTAGGAATTGTATTTGGGATTGTTATGATGATTGCATGTGATCTTTTTGTGGATAACTTATTCCATAAAAAAGTGAAAATTGGAGATAAAAGAAGGAGAACAGAACACCAAAATCAAAATGAAAAAATACAAAATAAAAATGTAAAGAATCAACTTGAAAGAAATATCACCAGACAAGAAATGGAAAGAAGAAATCTACTAAAAACAGGTATGATTGTTAGTATAGGTTTAGCAATACATAATTTCCCGGAAGGGCTGGCGATAGGTTCTGGATTTGGAGCATCCGTAAAGCTTGGTTTATCACTTGCGATAGCAATATGTTTTCACGATATACCAGAAGGAATATCAATGGCTGTTCCTATGAAAACTGGAGGAATGAAACCTTCAAGAGTAATCTATTATGTAGTGCTTTCTGGAGTGACTACAGGAATTGGTGCTTTATTTGGGGCGTTAGTTGGAGGCATATCACAAGAAATAATAGCATTATGCTTAGCTTTTGCTGCAGGAGCAATGATCTATATAGTATCTGGGGAACTTACCCCCGAATATAGCAAACTATATCAAGGAAGAATGTCTGCTATTGGAAATATTTTAGGTTTTATAATAGGTGTTTTTGCAATGAATATATAACAAATAGTAACTAAATAAACTAGAATATTACTTAGTTGCTTGAAAAATACTTTAAATTAAGTT
This sequence comes from uncultured Clostridia bacterium, assembly GCA_944392435.1. GTDB lineage: Bacteria > Bacillota > Clostridia > TANB77 > CAG-508 > CALXVA01. Next base: position 5,893 of record CALXWQ010000076.1, on the reverse strand, counting down.
AAAATATAATAGCAAATATATTTATAGTAAATAAGGAGAAAATAATGCAAGAATTAATAGAAGAGTTAAATAACAAACAAAAAGAAGCGGTACTCGCTACAGAAGGTCCATGTTTAGTTATAGCTGGTGCTGGAAGTGGAAAAACAAAGGTCTTGACACATAAAATTGCATATCTGATGACCGAAAAGAATGTAAAACCATGGAACATATTAGCTATAACATTTACTAATAAAGCTGCAAGTGAGATGAAAGAAAGAGTTGAAAAATTAGTTGGAGATGCTGCTAAAGATATGTGGATAGGCACATTCCATTCAATTTGTGTGCGAATTTTAAGAAAATACATAGATAGATTAGGATTTGATCATTCTTTCCTAATATTTGATACTTCAGATCAAAGAACACTTATAAAAGAGTGTATGAAAACTCTTAAAATAGATGACAAAATGTTTACGGATAGAAGTGTTTTGGCAGAAATTAGTAACGGAAAAAACGAAATGCTAGAGCCAAAAGCATACCAAACTAAATATGCAGGAGACTATAGAAAAGAAATAATTGGCAGGATATATGAATTGTATCAACAAAGACTAAAAGAAAACAATGCAATTGATTTTGATGATATAATAAATTATACAATTAAAATACTTACTCAAAATGAAGAAGCTCTTGAATATTATACAAATAAGTTTCAATATGTTCTTGTTGATGAATATCAAGATACAAACAAAGCCCAGTTTACGTTAGTAACAATTTTAGCTTCAAAATATGGGAATATAACTGTTGTGGGAGATAATGACCAAGGCATATATAGTTTTAGAGGAGCAGATATAACAAACATCTTAAACTTTGAAAAAGATTTTCCTGGTACTAAAATAATAAAATTAGAGCAAAACTATAGATGTACAGGAAATATTTTAAAAGCAGCAAATAGCGTAATTAAGCATAATGAGAATAAATATGAGAAAAAACTATGGACTGAAAACGAGGAAGGTGCACTTCCCATAATACATAAATCAGACGATGAATATGATGAAGGCAGATATATTGTAGAACAAATAAATCATCTAAGAAGAGAGGAATACTTTAAATATTCAGACTTTACAGTTTTGTATAGAATGAACTCACAATCAAGAGCAATAGAGGAGATTTTAAGAAGAGAAGGAATTCCATATAAAATAGTAGGTGGACTTAAATTCTATGAAAGAAAAGAGATTAAAGATATTATTTCATATCTTAGATTAATATATAATTTCTCCGATAATATATCATTAAAAAGAATTATTAATGAGCCTAAAAGAGGAATAGGAAAAACTAGTATTGATAATATTGGAGAAATATCAGAAAAAACTGGACTTTCAATGTTTGATATAATTAAACATGCTGATGAATATGGTTTAAATAGAGTTAAAGCTAATGCAGAAGAATTTGTACAAGTTATTGAAGAACTAAGGGGAAATTTAGACAAGCTAAGTATTTCTGAATTAATTAAGGAAACATTAAACAAAACAGGGTATGTAAAAGCATTAGAGCTAGAAAATTCAACAGAAGCTGAGACAAGAATACAAAACTTAGAAGAATTTTTAACAGTAGCAATAGAATTTGAAGAAGAAGAAGCCGATAATACATTAGGGGATTTCTTAGAAGGAATTACATTAAGCAGTGATATAGATGGAATGGAAGAAAATGAAGATTCAGTTACACTTATGACATTACATAGTGCAAAAGGATTAGAATTCCCTGTTGTTTTCCTAGTTGGCCTAGAAGAAGGAATATTTCCAGGCAACAAATCCATAGGAGAGCCAAAAGAGTTGGAAGAGGAAAGACGTTTATTCTATGTAGGCATTACAAGAGCAAAGCAATATTTATATCTTACATGCTCAAAAAAGAGAACAATATTTGGCTCAACAAGTTATAATGCTATATCAAGATTTGTTAATGAAATACCACAAGATTTATTAGATGGATTTGATGAAATAGACAATTCAAAATCAAATGAATTTGAAGATAAACCTTATAAGTGGGAGTATGGTACAAGTGCAAAAGTAAAAACCTATAAAATAGATAATAATAATATAGGAAATAATTTTGGTATAGCGGCTAAAGGATTTGGCTCAGCAAATGGTAATGGATATAGTTATGGTGATTCGACTGGATTCCAATTTAAAAGTGCAGAAAGTTTTTTGAATTCATTAAATAATAAAAAAGTAAATGAAGGAGCAGATATTTCAAAATATAAAGAAGGACAACGAATATATCATAAAAAATTTGGTGAAGGAACAATTAATAAAATTGAAGAAGAAGGAGAAGATTACAAATTAGATATATCATTTGACAAAGCTGGTCATAAAAGATTAATGGCAAAATTTGCGAATTTAGAAATAATTTAGAAAAAATTTACAATAAAAGGACACAACTAATTAAAAAAGTTTAACTAAAAACAAAGTTGTGTTCTTTTTATTCGGAAAAAAATAAAATAAAAAAAGTGGAAAACTCTAATAATTCCTATGTTTCTTCAATTTAAGAAATTTTTGTATAAAATTAAAAAAAAAATTCATAATAAATATAGAGAATAAATAGAAAGGAATGATTTGAAATGCCAAATTTAAGTCAGGTAGAATTACAAAATTTAAGACATTTTATAGGTGCACACGAGACATCATATCAAAAATTAAACACATATGCATCTCAAGCAGTAGACCCACAAATTAAGCAGATGTTTACAAAGGCAGCGCAAGATAGCTTAAACACTAAACAAAAATTAATGTCTTTTTTAAACAACTAGTCTCGAGACTAAGTATTTTTAGTGTGCTAAATTAAAAAATCTTAATATTATAGCTTTTTAAAAATAAGAAACACACTATTTTCTATACACTTTTTGTATAAGACTTATTTAAAAAAATATGTTATTTTCAAATAATCAAATTTTTAAAAGAAATTAATAAAAAATTATGGAGGTAAGATAATGGATGAAAAGACTATGGTAAATGATATTTTAGCTGGAATTAAGGCGAGTCTAGGCTCATACCAAACAGCTATATCAGAAACAGAAAATATGCAACTTAGACAAACATTACAACAAATAAGAAATAATGATGAAAGTTTTCAATATGAACTTTTTAAAACAGCAGAATCAAAAGGTTACTATAAACCAGCTGAGCCAGCAACAGTTACTGAAATACAAACAGTAAAAAGTAGTTTACAATAAATATACAAAAGGAGAAGGGCTTGTTTTATAAAAAAAATGCTTCTGTAAAACAAGAGGTATCTTTTTTGTGTAAAGAGGTATAGACTGAGAAAAATATTAAAAAGCATGTAACATTCACTATAACTGATAGTAACTAAGAAAAACGAAGAAAACAAGAGAAAATCAAAGAGATTATAGTTAAAAATTAAATAAAAGAAGATTTTAAATGATTTTTAAAATTGTTTAAAATCTTCTTTTAATATAGAATAATTAAAAATAAAAATAAGTTTGAAAAGATTTTCAAACTGTTTTTTTAGGAAAGGGAAGGGAATAAAAATTAATATTTTAAGAAAAGTAGCAATAGCCACTAGAAAATCATTAAAGTTATTAGTTTTAATTTTTTTATCAGCAATAATATTAATAGGTATAGTAGTTTTATTTTACAACCCTACTTATGAAGTTAGCTTAAATGGAGAAGTTATAGGCTATACATCAAACAAAAGTGTTTTACAAGAAAAAATAAATAAATATATTTCCGAAGATGAAGAGAACAATATAGCTTTTAAGCAAATAGATGCAATGCCAACATATGAATTGTGTTTACTAAAGAAAAATGTAAATACAAATGATGAAGAAATATATTCAAAAGTTACGGAAGGAGCAACTCCATACTATAAATATTATGCAATAACAGATGACAAAAAAGAAAAGTTTTATGTTGCAACATTTAAAGATGCGGAAGAAATAATAGATGAATTAGAAGAAAAGAATAGTGCAAATAAAGATGACCTAGGAATTTTAGAAAAGTATGGAAAAGAATTAAAAACTTTTACAGATGTAAAAAAATGTGTGTCTGAATTGTATGAGAAAAAAGTTGTAAAACCTAAAACAATTTATGCCACAGCATCAGCATCTAATTATAGCACAGGTTCTTCATCAGGAAAAGTTGATTTAGGAATTAGTTTAATAACTCCTGTTTCAGGAATTATAACATCAAGATATGGAAGCAATGATAGTGTAAGAGATCATTCACATGCTGGTATAGATGTAGCAGCTCCATATGGAACACCAATAAAAGCAGCAGCATCAGGAACAGTTACATATTCAGGAAATGCAGGGGACGGCTTCGGAAATTATATAATAATTTCACATGGAAATGGAGTCCAAACAGTATATGCACACTGCAGTCAACTATTAGCATATAAAGGACAAAAAGTGAGCCAAGGCGAAGTTATTGCTAAAGTGGGCTCAACAGGAAATTCAACAGGGAATCATTTACATTTAGAAGTAAGAAAGAATGGAATTACATATAATCCGCAAAATTATGTATATTAATGATAAATTGGGCAAGAACCCAATTTATCATTTTTTTAAGCCATAGGAAAGTAAATTTCCTATGGCTTAAAATAGATGAAATCACTATTGCCTTTCAGACTTTCTTCCATTTGTAGGAGATTCAAATCGGCACGAAGAAAAGGCAATGTTCATTGCTTTGTTTAAAGCATTATTTTTTACGAATAAAGTTCCGAATTCAGTAAGTTTATGTAAAAACAAATTAGGATTTAACACATATGAGCCAAATTCAGTAATTGCAGTATAAAATGTGGATAGCTTATTATAATTATTATTAATATTGCGAAAAACTAAAAAATAAAAGTTGTTATATGAGTAAAGCTGGATTGATTTTGCAACTTTACATGCATCTGTTAAATTATTACAAATTAAATATTCTGTGTAACTGCAATAATCATCAAAAGTGTTAAATTTATATATTAAATTTGTAGAAGTCTCAATTTTATTAACTTTTTTTCTAACCTTTGGCTTCTTCTTTGATATACAATTGGTCTGCTTTTTTATTGAATCAGGAACCACCTTGGTAATTGTAAGTATGAAATCTTTATCAGTCATAACAAAAGCTTCCACTCTAATTTTACAATTGCTAGTTTTAAAACCAATTTTTTCTTCAGCCTCTTCCAAAATATCTAAAAATAAGTCTTGAGATTCAATGGAATTAGACATAAAGTCATGGAAACTAATATCTTTATCCTCCAAATCTTTCATTGAAACAAATATTTTAATTTTATTCTCATTAAGTTTTTCAAATTTCATTAATGACCTCTCATTCTGGTAATATATAAAATATATCATCAAATATTAATTAATAAATTTACGCTTTATATATAATATTTTTTATAATAAAAAATGTAACTATAAATATAACACAAAATCAAATAAAATAAAAGTGGTTTTGTAAAAATATATATTATAATGAATTTTGCTGTTACGCTTCACGGTTTTCCTATTTATATGCTATGGCAAGAAACAACATTTTCTAAAAAGTAGTTCGAATATGTCGGTCAAGCTGATTTTCGTAGAAATTCTATGAGAAATTTCGCGTGCGACCTTGGGAAGGATTTGAGATTCGTTTGCCAAAATTTTCTTAGAATTTCTATACTCAAATCACATTCCATTCCATATTCTCGTACTTTTTATAAAATGTTTTTCTTGCTATATATTTTAAAATAGCGTTAGGAAAGCCGTGAAGTATAATTTTTTTAATTTTAATCAATACCATTATCTAATAACTTTCTATGCTCATGTAAAATCATTTTATATAAATAATTGTAACATAAAAAGAGCTAAAAATAAATAGAAAAAATTTCCTATAAATCTTGAAAAAAAATGCTATAAAAGGTATAATACTTAAGTATA
>CALXWQ010000075.1 GCA_944392435.1 uncultured Clostridia bacterium | reverse complement strand
CTTGCAACAGAGAGAACAAGGCAAGAAATTGACTTGATTCAGGAAGGTTGGGGAGAACCTGACGGATATGAATTAGGAGGAAGAGATGCTGAGCAAGTATTAGAACTACGAGGATTATTTAGTGAAGTAGGAAATTATAAAATAAAAGTAAGTTTGCTTGATGCAGACACTGGAAATGCTGAAATTGTAAGTAAAGAGTTTGCTGTAGTAGTAAATAAAGAGGCGACTACAACTCCAGAAGATAATAATCAAAATGGAAATACAGGAAATAACAACGGAAATAATTCAGAAAACAATGAAATTATAGGAAACAATAATGCAAATAATAACCAGAATGGTAATGGTCAAACAGAGGAAGGACAGCAAGGTGCAGAAAACATACAAAATGAAGAAATGCCAGAGACATTACCTAAAACAGGTATGACACAATACGTATATTTTATAACAGCAATTGCAATATTAGGAACAAGTTATATAGCTGTAAAGAACTTTAAGAAAGAAAAATAGTATAAAGCTTCTATAATTATAGAAGCTTACATAGTTGGGCTTGGAGGGAGGATAATATTAGGAAATGATGAGAAGAATAATTAAATTTTTAATTTTACTAATAATATCAGCTCTTATTGGCAATATGGCTTATGGAATATATCAGGAAATGCAAATCAGTGATCGACCAAATAATTCTTCTAATAATGTAGATAATGTTAATGAAGAAAGTCAAAATTATGGAAAAGATGAAAGAGAACGAAATATAGATAGTGCAAAACAAAAAGGGAAAAAATTAGAAGAGGTAATTGTTTCAGAATACAAAGGATATGACGTATCATCAAAATTAATAATACCTAAGATAAATTTGGAAACCTATGTGTTTCAGGAATATGATGAGGATGCAATGTGGATTTGTCCGACCCAATATTATGGGGCGAATCCGAATGAAGTTGGAAACTATGTAATAGCAGCACATAATTATGATAAACAAAATATGTTTAATCATATAATAGAGCTGGAAGAAGGGGATAAAATATATTTGCAGGATAATAAAAATGGACAGTTAGAATATGAAGTATACGACATATATAAGTCAAAGCCAGAAGATACAAGCTCATTGTCACAACAAACAAATGGTAACATTGAACTTACTTTAATAACGTGTAGCGATTATTCAAGCACAAGAATTATTGTTAAAGCTCGAACGATGGGAAAGAAGCATTCGTTTGAAATTTTGAACAAGTGAAACACACCTCAATAAGACCTACTAAAAATGTCAAAGAACTTGACAGATGAAAAACACTAAGTTTTGAAGGAAGAAAAGTGAGTAAAAAATGTTACAAAAAGGCTTGCCCCAAAACGAAAAAAATCGCTGTGAGATCTGTTCCAAAAACGTCCAAAGGAGATAAAGATGAAGAAAAAGATTATTTTTTTGATAAGTGTTATAGCGATGCTAGTTGTGGTGTTCTTTTTAATTTTCATTTTTTTTAGAGCAAATGAGGTGAAAACAAGAACTCCTTTTTCTAATGAAATGCTTTTATCAAATAATTTTCCAAGTAGCTATCAACCATATATAGATGAGCTTAAGAAGAAGTATCCGAATTGGGAATTTAAGGCTCTTTATACAAATTTGGATTGGGAATATGTTATTAATAATGAGAATGTTTTTGGCAAAAATCTGGTTCCTAAATCGTATTCTGATAGTTGGAAAAATACAAAGCCAGGAGAGTACAATGTAGAAGTTGACAGTGGCTGGGTTGACTCTTCAAGAATTGCTGTCGAGTATGCAATGGATCCAAGAAATTTTTTAAATTATGTTAGAGTTTTTCAATTTGAGGAGCTTTCATATAATTCCAGCACCAATACTATAGCTAGTATTGAGAAAATTTTGTATGGTACAGAATTTTATAATAAAATTGTTGAATATAAAAATTCTAGTGGTGCTAATATAGTTACAAATAAAAAATATTCTGATTTGATTTTAACAGCTGCCAAAACTTCTAAAGTAAGTGCATTCCATTTGGCTTCAAGGATTAAGCAAGAAGTTGGACCTTTCTTGTCGCATAGTTCCATAAGTGGTACGGTTAAAGGATACGAGGGCTTGTACAATTTTTATAACATTGGAGCAACAAGTTCTTCTGAGCCTATGGGAGCTATAAAAAATGGACTTCAATATGCCAAAGATGGGAAGGGTGCAAGCACAGCTACTAAGAATAAATATTTAATTCCATGGAATACCAAAGAAAGAGCTATAACAGGTGGAGCTATATTTATTGGGTCAAGTTATATTAATCTAGGACAAAATACTATCTATCTTCAAAAATTTCATGTGAGTGATACAAGTGGAGGCGAGCTATTTTGGCATCAATATATGACCAATGTTCTAGCTCCATACAGTGAGTCAAAGCTAATTTATACTGGTTATGCAAATAGCAATTTACTAAGTTCATCTATGTCATTCATAATTCCAATATATAACAATATGCCAGAACTTCCATGTACAAGTCCATCAATTTCTTCAAAAGATTATTCATCTGATAATACAAAAGTTTATGCTGATGTAGAAACCACATTAAATGTTAGGACAGGTCCAGGAACATCATA
>CALXWQ010000074.1 GCA_944392435.1 uncultured Clostridia bacterium | reverse complement strand
ATGTATCCACAAACTATCACAAACAGGAGGATGTGACATTGGAGCAAGGCCAATAGACCTTCATTTAAAGAGTTTTCAAAAATTAGGCATAAATATTGTGGAAAATGCTGGATTTATTATATGTAAATGTGATAAAATAATAGGGGCAAATATAGATCTGGATTTTCCAAGCGTTGGAGCAACAGAAAATATAATTTTAGCTTCTGTTTTTGCAGAAGGAGAAACGAATATAACAAATGCTGCAAAAGAGCCAGAAATAGTCGATTTGGCAAATTGTTTAAATAAAATGGGAGCAAAAGTTGAAGGGGCAGGAACAAGCAATATAAAAATAACTGGAGTAGCTAAATTAAAAGATATAAGTTATACTGTTATGCCAGATAGAATTGAAGCAGGAAGCCTATTATGTATGGTAGCAGTAACTGGAGGAAAGGTAAAACTAAACAATGTTTTAGCAGACAATATTATTCCAGTAATAAACAAACTAGAAGAAAGTGGATGCAGAATAGAAAAACAAAAAAATGGTATATATTTGGAAGCACCAAAAAAGTTGAAAGCATTAGATATAAAAACAATGCCATATCCAGGATTCCCAACAGATATGCAATCTGTTTTTGCTAGTATGCTAACTGTGGCGAAAGGCACATCAGTTATAGTAGAAAATATTTTCGAAAGTAGATATAAGTATATGTCTGAACTCATGAAAATGGGAGCTAAAATAACAATTGAAGGGAAAACAGCAGTTATAAAAGGTGTAAGAAAACTATATGGCGCTAAAGTCGAAAGTACAGATTTAAGAGGAGGAGCAGCATTGGTAACAGCAGGATTAGCTGCCAAAGGAAGGACTGTTGTTACTAATATAGAATATATACTAAGAGGATATGAAAAATTAGACGAAAAATTAAGAAAATTAGGAGCAAAGATAACTGTAAAAGAAGGTGAGTAAATGCCAAGAAGGACCAAGGAAAGAGAAACCAGAAGAAAATCAAAAAAAAATAATAATAAAATTAATAAAAATAACATAAAACAAGATAATGTTGATGAAACAAATAAAAATAATAAATTTAGTTTTGATGAAGAAATAGTAATAGGATTAAGACGTATTGATGATGAACCTAAAACAAATGATAAAGCAAAAAAAGTACAAAAGCAAAGCAAGAAAAAAGTGCCAAAAAGCAGAAAAAAATCTAAAGAGAAGAATGCAAAACATATAGATGAGCCAGAACTTATAATAAAATCTAAATATATGGAAAACTACGAAAACATAGATAGAGTAGATAATTATACAAAAAATAGTTTTAATAAGAAAAATAGAAAGAAAACAAGCAAAACCTATAAAGCAAAGATAAAAAAGGAAATCGAGCAGGATCCTAAAGCAATAAAGAAAAAGGAATTATCTAGAAAAAGAAGAAAATTTGTTTTCAAGATATTTAAAATAATTGTTTTAATTGGTATAATAATTGCTGGTATAATATTTGCATTATTATCACCAATATTTAATGTTAAAGAAATAAGAGTTATAGGTAATTCAAAAATTTCGACTGATACTATAATAAGTTTATCTGGATTAAAATCAGAACATAATATTTTTGACTTTAAAACAAGCAATGTAGTAGATGCAATAAAGCAGAATGCATATGTAGACACTGTAGATGTACAAAGAAAATTACCTGATATAATTAATATAAATATAGTAGAAAGAGTTGCTACATATATACTTAAATTTGGAAATGCATATGTATATATAAATAATCAAGGATATATATTGGAAATAACAAATAAAGAAGCAAATTATCCAATTATTACAAACTACGAAACACCAGAAGAACAAATAAAAGAGGGAAACAGATTATGCAGTGAAGACTTAGAGAAATTAAATGATGTATTAAAAATAATGGAGGCTGCATCAGTTAATAATGGAGAAATTAAAAAATTAATTACTCAAATAAATATAGAAAATAAGTCAAATTATATTTTAACATTACAAAAAGAAAAGAAACAAGTATACATAGGAGATACAACTAATTTAAGTACAAAAATGTTGTGGATAGATAAATTTTTGGAAGAAGAAAAGGATAATGAAGGAATTATTTTTTTGAATATAGACTTAAATAATGTACAACCATATTTTAGAGAAAAAGTATGATAAGAAAGCGGTTCTGCCTTGCTGATATATATATTATTTGCAAAAATATTATAGTTATATACTGACAATGAATATATATAACATGTGGAGCATCATAGGAAAACTGAGTAAGATTGGAGGAATAGTGATTGAAAAAGAGACAAGTTGCAATTACTTTAGGAATAATGTGTTTACTTCTAACAGTAGCTATAAGTGTTCAAGTAAGAACAATGAATTCAGCAAACTCTACTGTATCTAAAACTTTAGCCGATAATGATTTAAGAGATCAGGTTTTAAAAATGAAAGAAAAATTTGACAACACGTCAAACGATTTTATTAATGCGCAAAAAGAACTAGAGAAAGTAAGACAAGTTGCTACAAAAGATGATGAAACAGCAGAGACCAAAGAACGAGAACTAACGGAAAACAACATGATTTTGGGAAATACTGATGTTACAGGAGAAGGTGTGGAAATTATTTTGGCAGATGCAGTTAATATTAGTAGTAGTTTAAGTGCATCAGAACAAATCATTCATTATGGAGATATACAAGATGTGGTAAATGAATTAAGAAATGCAGGAGCAGAGGCAATTGAAGTAAATGGACAGCGTATAGTTAACACATCTGCCATAACATGTGAAGGAAATATTATAAAAATAAATGGAGAAAGGATAGGTTCTCCATTTACAATAAAAGCAATAGGCTCAAAAGAGTTGTTATATGGAGCACTAGAAAGAGCTGGTTCAATTTTGGACTGGATTAGAGAGGCTGGAAACATAGCTACTGTAACTAAAGAAGATAGCATTACTATAAATAGATTTCCTGGAGTTATTAGTCATGAGTATTTGCACGAAGCTAGATAGTACTAGGTAAAGCTTTAAGTGAAAATACATTATCAAATGAAATACCATTTTTGTCAATGACTATTTTGTTAATGATTGGCGTAATATTGTTAATGATATGTTATTTTATAAGTAAGAAATAAGCACATATTATTGTAAAACATATATTAAAAAGACAATAACTAGAAATTTTAGAAAGGAGAAAGAGC
>CALXWQ010000073.1 GCA_944392435.1 uncultured Clostridia bacterium | reverse complement strand
TTTTGATTTATTAATGGAAGGTAGTGGCATATGATTAGAATTAAAGTATCAGATTTGCTAGGCAAACATAAGATGACCCAAGCTTCATTGGCTAGAGCTACTAATATACGACCTGCTACGATATCAAAGATGTACTATGAAGAATCTAAGAGATTAGACATTTCACAATTAGATCGTATTTGTAATTTCTTTAATTGTGAAATATCAGATTTAATTGAGTATATTCCTGATGATAAGCATAAGTCTTAATAATTTATTTATATTAACTAATTGGTTAATACTGATTATACATTAAATACTAGCGTATACGCTAGTGTTTAATTTCGTATTGTATTCAATTTATTTTAACTTTGCTTACTTATGCTTTGTTTTTCTCTATTTTTCTTTTATTTTCATTTATAATCTTTTTCAATGTATTTACTAGATAATCAACATCTTCTTTAGAATTATCTTTCCCTATTGAAACTCTAAGAGTGCTATTGGCCAACTCTTGTTCTAGTCCGATTGCAGTGAGTACATGAGATGGCATAGGATTTTGTGTAGAGCAAGCCGAACCTGCAGAGGCACATATGCCCTTTTCGTCTAATTTAAATAATAATTCTGCCCCATCAATGTCTTTAAAACTTATATTTGCATTTCCTGCTAATCTATTTTCCAAATCTCCATTTATTTTTATCCCATCTATATTTTTTTCTACTTCTGAAATGTAATAATCTCTAAGACTCTTTAGCTTTTTATTATATTCATTAAACTCAGAATATATAAGTTCTATTGCTTTCCCTAGTCCTACTATTTCCGCTACATTTTCTGTTCCAGCTCTTTTATTTTTCTCCTGTTCTCCTCCATCTTGCAATTTTTCAAAATTAATCCCCTCCTTAACATACAATGCTCCTACTCCCTTTGGAGCATAAAACTTATGACCAGACATAGAAAGCATATCAATATTTAATTTTTGTACATCAATTTTTACATTACCTATTGCTTGGACTGCATCTGTATGAAATACAATATTATTTTCTTTTGCAATTTTTCCTATTTCTCTTATAGGTTCTATTGTACCTATTTCGTTGTTTGCAAACATTATACTAATTAGAATGGTATCTTTAGATATAGAATTAATTAATTGATTTAAATCTACAATTCCTTTTTTATCAACATTTAAATATGTTACCTTAAACCCTTTTCTTTCTAATGTTTTACAAGTATCAAGTACTGCATGATGTTCTATTTTACTGGTAATAATATGATTTCCTTTATTTTTATTAGCATATGCAAATCCTTTTATTGCCAAGTTATCACTTTCACTACCACATGATGTAAAATATATTTCATTTGCCTCACAATTGATTGCATTTGAAACTCTTCTCCTAGCAATATCCATTGCTCTTTTTGCATTTCTTCCTAAAGAATACATTACAGATGCATTACCGTATTCCACTCCAAAATATGGTATCATTTCTTTAATGACTTCTTCTCTAACTGGAGTAGTTGCAGCATGATCAAAATATCTAACTTTCATAATATTATCACCTCAAAGTTTTAATACTGTTACCTGTCAATTAACGTCCATGCCAATTTTGCTTATTTTTTCAGGTTATAGAAAATAAAATTTACTATAAATAAAAAAATCGCATATAATTTATTATATGCAACTTTTTTATTTATTATTACTATTACTATGTTCACTCCACCTTGTTATTCGTATATTTTTATATGCTTCAAGTACTTGTGAATATTTTCTATATTCATCTTCCCATACCATATCTGGTATTTTATCAAATGCTGAAAAAACTTTTTCAGCTTCACTTAGAAAAACGATTTGTTCTTGTGGAGTCATTTTTTGGCATTTTATAGAAAAAACATACAATTTGTCTAACATTTGATTTGCTTGTATAAAACTCCAAAAATCTTTTACTTTTATTCCAGCTAATTTTAATTGCAATACTGAAAATGCTATTAAGCCAAATATTACAAATAATAGTATATATATTATTATAACTACTTCCATGTTAATTTTCCTCTCTTGTAAATATATTAAATATTATATCATTTGCTTTTTTTTTATTCAATACAATTTGTTATTTTTTCTTTGATTTGGTTACAGTATAATGTTTTTATTCGTTTTGATATTCTAAAATGCAGGTAATAGGCATGTTTAAAAATAACTTCAAATATGTCCGGTCAAGATGATTTCTGTTATTAGATAATGGTCTTGAATCAAATTTCGGCAATATGTATGTTGCTTCATCTATTAGTATTGTATAAACTGTAAAAACGAAAGTGCAAAAAAGATGATTTACTAACTGATTTGTAATAAATTTTAGTTACACACCATAGTTATATTCGTATAGATAAAAAAGAACATGAATAGTAGCAAAATTAAATAGAAAAATTTTTATCTTTCGACAAGTTTCGACAGACTTTTCATTTTACTAGTATTAAAATGATTTTGATCAAACCAATGAAAAAGGAGGATAGCTTTATGAATAATAAAATTACTTTTGATAAGATTGAAACAATCAAAATTACTGTTTACAAAAATTCAGATTTTCATTGTCCTATTTTTACTGTTGAATCAAACAATCAAGCTACTAATGTCTCAGAAATTATTCAAGATACTTTAAGCATGTATTAAATTTCAAGCCCTGCTTACATGCAGAGCTTATTTTTATGTCTTTTATTTTTTCATTTGCTATATGACTTATTTTTTCCATTTCCTTAAATTCTATCACTTTTGTTGAAGTGACCCACGAAAGTTGGACAGTTTTTTATGCTACTCGTTCAAAATCTATTCTATATTGAATTGGACTTTTTCCATTTAACCTTAATTTTATACGCTCATTATTATAATAGTTTATATAATCAATAAGTTCTGTTTTGAATTGAGTAATACTTTCAAATTTTTTATCATAGAAAAACTCCGTTTTTAATAAACCAAAGAAGTTTTCAGCACAAGCATTGTCTAAACAATTTCCTTTTCTAGACATACTTTGTATGATTCCTTTTTCTGCTAGACGGTTCTGATATTTTTCCATCTGATATTGCCAACCTTGATCTGAATGAAGAATCAAATTTGTATTGTCTGAAATCCTTATAAATGCTTTATCTAGCATATCCTCTATTTGATGAAAGTTTGGGCTTTCAGATATATTATAGCTTATAACCTCTCCATTAAACAAGTCTAC
>CALXWQ010000072.1 GCA_944392435.1 uncultured Clostridia bacterium | reverse complement strand
TCTTCTTCTGTTGTTGTGAATTCTATAGAATGCCCATCAATAAATACAGGTATTAATTTATTTAATAGCTATCTAGGCAAAGAAGTAAATCTTTCTCATTGTAAAGTTTTAGTAATATCTGAAGAATTAGCAGCAAGAGGTGTAAGTGAATATCTTTACACACTTACAAATGATATTCAATTTCGTAATGATTCTAACATTATAATTAGTAAGTGTGATGCTAATTCATTTTTAAATTATTCAGCGCCATCACTTGATAAAGTTTCCGCAAGGTATTATGAAATTGCCCCTACCTCAAGCGAATACACAGGTTACACAGAAAGTACTGTAATTAATGAATTTTTCTCATCAATTACTGACTCATATTCTGATCCCGTTGCTGTGCTTGGAGCAATAAACGCAGGAACTTCTCAAGGGTCTAACACTTCTTCTTCATCATATTATACAGCTGGTCAAACTCCAATCTCAGGAGAGCCTGGAGTCGAAACAATGGGGCTTGCAGTATTTAATGATGATAAACTTGTTGGAGAATTAAATGGTTTTGAATCAATATGTCATTTAATAATATCCAATAAATTAAAAAATGCTCAAATAAGAATTCCTAGTCCAATTGAAGGACTAGAATATATAGACTTAAATATTGAGCTTGATAAAAATACGAAAAGTTCATTGTTTCTTGTAAATGGCACTCCGTATATAACTTCTAAAGTAAGTATAAATGCTAAAATGCAATCAATGAATGGAAATATTGATTTAAATAATGATGAAGTAATAGCAAAAATAGAGCAAGTATCTAGCGACTTTTTAAAGCAAAATATTTCTAATTATTTATATAAAACTTCGAAAAATCTCCACGCAGATATAGATAGCTTTGGATTATATGCTTCAAAATACTTTTCTACTACATCTCAATGGGAAGAATATAATTGGTTAAGTCATTATAAAGATTCCTTTTTTGATGTAACTGTTGACTTTAATTTACGTTCAAGTTACTCATTAGTTAGTACCAATAATTCGCAGTAGAATCTTTAATTATAGTCTCGTAAAACATAGAATCATTTTAAAAAAGTGTGCCAAGCTGATTTTTGTAAAAATCCTTTTAAAAATTTTGGTAGTCCTCTCAAAGAGGTTCGAGATTCCCTACCAAAATTTTATTAGAATTTCTATACTAAAATCACATTTCATATTCTCATAATTTTTTAATTGTTTTTGAGACGTTTAATCATTCTATTGCAAATTATATAAATACAACATAATAATAAATTTTTAGTGCTAAAAATAGCTAGAATGGAGGTTAAAATGGCAATCGTAGTCTTAATTGCATCAATTTACACTTTTTTTGAAACAGTCATAACAGGATATTTGGAGTATAAAAACAGCAATAAAATTGTTGGAATATTATTGTATGTTATAGCTTTATTTTGCCTGATTGTTCCCAATTTTATAATTTAAAACATAAAATATATATTTTTACATTTGTTCTTCGACTTCATATGACTCATCTACCTTTTCAAAGTCAATTTGCCTTGTTTGCTTATCGGCTCTTATTGCTCGTACCTTAAGCTTATCTCCTATATGATACATTTTCTTTGTTTTCTCCCCTTGAAGTGTTTTCATATTTTCATCATAAACAAAGTATTCATCACCTAATTTGTCAAATCTTATCAATCCTTCTACTGTATTCTCTAGTTGGACAAATACTCCAAATGAAGTAATACTTGAAATAATTCCGTCGTATTCTTCTCCAATATGGTTTTCCATGTACTCTGCCATCTTTATATCTACACTTTCACGTTCTACTTTTTGAGCTATTTTTTCTCTTTCGGATGAAGATTCTGCATATTTAGTAGCTTGCATGCTATATTTTTCTATTTGTTCATCTGATAAGTTATAACCTTGCTTTAAGTATAACGATATAATCCTGTGAATAAATAAATCCGGATATCTTCTAATAGGTGAAGTAAAATGACAATAATACTTACTTGCTATTCCAAAATGTCCTTTGTTCTCACTTTCATACCTTGCAACCTTTAAAGTTCTAAGCACAAGATTGGAAATAACCATTTCCTCTGGCTTTCCTTTTATTTTATTTAACACATCTGCAAATGCTGTTGGATGCACCTCTTCTTTGCCACATTTTACTCTGTAACCTAAGTTGAACAAAAACTTATTTAATTCAGTAACCTTTTCCATGTCTGGTGCCTCATGGACTCTGTATATAAAAGGTGCTTCAAGCCAAAAAAACTTTTCTGCTACAGTTTCATTCGCTGTAAGCATAAATTGCTCAATTATCTCATTAGCAAAATAAAGTTCATATTTTTTTATATCAATAGCTATACCATCTTCATTTAATACTACTTTAGTCTCTGGAATATCTAGATTTAAGCTACCGTCTCTACTTCTTCTATCTTTTAAAATATGTGCTAATTTTTCCATTTGTTTAAAATGATTTATATATTTCTCATACTTTTTTGTAACTTTATTATCTGAGTTATCTAATATTTTTTGTACATCTGTATATGACATTCTTTCTGTTACATTTATAACACTTTTAAAAATATCAGAAGAAACAACTTGTCCTTTTGAATTTATCTCCATAATACAAGAAATTGCAAATCTATCTTTTCCTGCATTTAAACTACATATACCATTTGAAAGTTCTACTGGTAACATTGGTATAACTCTATCTAGCATGTACACACTTGTGCCCCTTAAAATAGCCTCTTTGTCCAAAAATGATCCTTCTTTTACATAATGACTAACATCTGCAATATGCACTCCTAAAATGTAATTTCCATTATCCAATTTCTGTACATTTACTGCATCATCTAAGTCTTTTGCATCTTCTCCATCAATTGTAAAAATCTCTTCTGCACGTAAGTCTCTTCTGTAAATTTTAGTGTCTTCTTTAATATCAGTACCGAATTGCATGATTTCTGACTTTGTTTTATTGTCACCTGCAACTTGTTCATGTTTATTTGGATAATTTACAGTCTGCTCTATACTTCTAGCCTCTTTAAGCACAGCCTCTGGGAATTCATATGGTAAATCATACTCTTTAACCAAACTTAACATATCTACACCGGCCTGGTCAATGTGCCCAATTATCTCTATAATCTTTCCCTCTGCACTTTTATCTTTATTAGGAAGTTTTGTAATCTCTACAACAACTTTTTGATTAGTTTTCGCTCCCATGTTATCTTTTTTAGATATGAAAATATCTGTTCCAAGCTTTTTGTCATCAGGCACAACAAAGCCAAAATTTCTACTTTTTTGGTACGTTCCCACTATAGTATTTTTTTCTAATTCAAATATTTTGCTATCTTCTTTTACCTTTGGTCTTTG
>CALXWQ010000071.1 GCA_944392435.1 uncultured Clostridia bacterium | reverse complement strand
AAAGGTGATATTGTGGTATGCAAACCAGGAGAGAAGATTGCAGTAGATGGAGAAGTGACAGATGGCGTGACTCATATTGATGAGTCTTTTGTAACTGGAGAGAGTGTACCTTCTAAAAAAGATGTTGGTAGTAAGGTGATTGCAGGTAGTATTAATTATGAAGGAACAATAAAATATAAAGCTGAAAAAATTGGAAAAGAGTCGACTGTTTCTGAGATAGTAAGAATGGTTGTTGAGGCTACTAATACTAAAGCTCCTATTGCAAAAATTGCGGATAAAATTAGTGGATATTTTGTTCCAGCAATTATTATAATAGCAATACTTTCAGCTATAGTATGGCTTATCATTGGTCAAACTTTTGCGTTTGCAATAAATGTATTTATTACAGTTTTAGTTGTTGCATGTCCTTGTAGTTTAGGTTTAGCAACTCCACTTGCGATAGTTGTTTCTTCAGGTGTTGCGAGTAAAGCAGGCATTCTCATTAAGAACAGCGAAAGCTTAGAAAATGCTCACAAAGTTAAAACAGTTGTGTTTGACAAGACTGGAACTCTTACAAAAGGGAAACTAAGTGTAAGCAAAATGTTTAGTTATTATAAGCTATGTGGTGTAAATGTAGATATAGATGAAGATATTATGCAAATCGTTGCAAGCATTGAAAATAAATCAGAACATCCTATAGCAAGAGGAATAGTAAACTTTGCTACAGAAAATAATATGGAGCTTTTAGAAGTAAAGAATTTTAAAAATATTGCAGGCTATGGAGTGAGTGCAGAGTACAAAAATGTAGAGTTCTTAATTGGCAATAGAAAGCTAATGGAAGAAAATAATGTAGATATTAGTGAAGCTATAGAAGACGAGGAAGAACTTGAAAAAGATGGAAATAGTATATTGTTTGTAGCTGAAAGTGTGAAAGAGAGAAAAAAAATTGATAGAAGTGAAAATGATGAGTTAGATAAAAAGCAGACAGGATTAAATGAAAGTGACGAATATAAGGAAGAAGAAATCGTAAAAGTAGATGAAAATAATAACAAGAAAGAAACAAGCGAACAATATAAATTAATAGCTCTCATAGGAGTAAAAGACATAATTAAGGATAATGCAGATGATGTAGTAGAACAACTACATAAACAAAATGTAAATGTTGTAATGCTTACTGGTGATAATGAGAAGACTGCAAAAGCAATAGCACAGCAATTAGGAATAACAGAAGTTATAGCAAATGTTCTTCCAAAAGAAAAGGCAGAAAAGATAAAAGAATTAAAACAAAACGGATTAGTAATGATGTGTGGAGATGGAATAAATGATAGTGTTAGTTTAGTTACTGCTGACATTGGAGTTAGTGTTGGAAGTGGAACAGACATTGCAATGGATAGTAGCGATGTTGTGCTTATGCAAGATGATTTGGAAAAAATACCAGAACTTATGGATATTAGCAAAAGAACGATAAGAAATATTAAGCAAAATTTATTTTGGGCATTTTTCTATAATATTTGTATGATACCTATTGCTATGGGAGTATTTTCTACATGGGGATTAACAATGAATCCAATGTTTGCATCTCTTGCAATGACTTTAAGTAGCATTACTGTTACTTTAAATAGTTTAAGATTGAGAAGATAAGCAGCTTAATATAAAATTAAATTAAAGAAAAATATAAGTTAGTAGTTGTAAAATTACTAACTTTTTGTTATTATATATTTCAGAAAAGAGGAGACTATGAATATACAAAAACCACAGAAAATATTATTTGAAATTAATAATATAGAAAGAATAGAAAGCTTAGAAAATGAAATATTAAAAAACAATGGAAATATAAATAACAAATTAATAGAACATCAAGATATAGAAGAATTAGAGATATATGATATAGATTTTAAAGTAGTAAGATTTAATAAATGCAACATTTTAAATAACAAATTAGAAAAAATAAGTTTTGTTGATGTCATATTTGATAACTGCAATTTTTCCAATTCGTCATTCCAAGGATCATCTTTTGTAAGGTGCAAGTTTATAAATTGCAAGTTATCTGGCTGTGATTTTACAGAGACAACTCAAAGCAATGTAATATATACAGAAACGAATGCAGCATATAGCAACTTTTCTTTATCAAGATTGCAAAATGTTATTTTTGAAAACACAGTGCTTAGAAATGCATATTTTCAAGAAGATATATTCAAAAATGTATATTTTGAAAAGGCAGATTTAGTGCAATCACAAATATTTAAAACAAGCCTGAAAAATATTGACTTATCGAATTCGTTTATTGATGGAATTGTGATTTCGATTGAAGATATAAAAGGTGCTATAATTAATGAATATCAAGCGATTAATTTAATTAGTTTACTTGGTGTCAAAATAAAGGAGTAATTATATAGTAATCAAATATAAGATAGTAATATAAGATAGCATAAATAACATCTCAAAAAAGAATATAGGGAAGGAATGAGAAAAAATGAAATTAGACAAAGAAAATACAAAGCAAATTTTAAAAATTGTAATAATTGCTATAATTGTTCTAGTAGCTCTGCTAAACATAGGACCAGTTTGGAATGTGGCTAAACTAGCATTATCAATACTATCTCCATTTATTTTGGGATTGGCAATTGCATTTATTTTAAATATTTTTATGACATTGTATGAAAACAAATTGTTTAAATTAGGTCAGAAGAAAAAAGGTGGTAAGTTAAAAAATGAATACAAGTCGCCTAACTACAGTAAACATACGCAAGTGGATAATACTAAAAAAGTAAAAAAGAAAAGTAAACTTGAAAGAGGGCTTTCAATTACATTATCTATAATAACTGTTGTTGCAGTTATTACTATAATATTAATTTTAATTATTCCTCAATTTGTGGAAGTAATTAGAAACTTTATTGGAAATATACCTAATTATTTAGAAGATTTAAAAGTGTTTGCAATAAATACAACAGAACAGTTTCCTGAGATAAATGATTTTATACAAGGAATAACAATTGATACAGAGGCATTAAAAGAAGGAATAATGAATTTATCTAAAAATGTTTTAGATATAACAATTAATCAAATTTCTAGCCTTTTATCAAACATTGTTAATTTCTTTATTGCAATTGTATTTGCAGTATATATTTTAGCGAATAAAGAAGAACTAAAAGTACAAGCTAAGAAATTTGTTTATGCACGAGTTGATGAAGAAAAGGCTGATTATATAATAAAAGTTTGCAGACTTGCAAGAGATTCCTTTAGAAGTTTCTTAACTGGTCAGGCAAAAGAGGCAGTCATTTTAGGAACACTTTGTGCTATTGGAATGCTAATTTTAGATATTCCATATGCAGGACCAATTGGAGCATTAACTGCATTAACAGCTTTTATTCCAATTGTTGGAGCATTTATTGGTGGATTTGTAGGAGCAGTTTTAATAGTGGCAGTTGATCCATTTAAAGCCTTGATTTTTATAATATTCATAATAGTACTTCAACAAATAGAGGG
>CALXWQ010000070.1 GCA_944392435.1 uncultured Clostridia bacterium | reverse complement strand
TTTAGTTTATCTCTTAATTTACAAATTTCATCATTTAGCATATAACCACTCTCCTTTTTCGCATTTTTTCTTTAGTATATTTCTAAAATACCATATTTTTATAAGTTCGTCAATGGTTTTTTGTTGATTTTGAGCGGTTTTTGCCAACTTTCGTATGTCTTTTTTAGACGTTTTTCTACATTTTAGCTTTCTTGTTTACACTTTACTACAGACATTACTAAATTCTCTGTTTTAAAGACATCTCTTAAAACCTCTTGAGTATACTCTTTTGTTACTGTATTATATTCTTCAATATAATCTAAACTATTTATTCCTTTCATCTTATCTGCCAAAAACATTCTAGCTATATTCCCTACACTATTGTACTCTGCAACATAATCTCCATAGATTTTCTTTTTTATTCTTTCAAAATGCTCTTTATTTAGGCCTTTGTTTTTATATTGTTCTATCTCTTTTTCTATCTTCTCTTTTATTTTATCTGGATTTTTAGATTGCCCAGAAATTAAAATATGTGCATATTCATCACTAAATTCATAATCCAAATCTGGCACAGTCAATAAATCTCCGGTTTCATATAATTCCTTGTATGCATCTGAACTTTTTCCAATTATCATATTAAGCAGTATTTCTATTGCTATATGTTTTTTCACTATTTCTTTTTTATTTCCAATTCCTTCTATGTCCTTGTATCCTATTGCAAAAATAGGTGTACTTACTTCCATTTTCACTTCTTTATATGGCATATTTATTGTAGTCTCTTTTTCTGGATATATTCTCTGTATGTCACCTTGTTCTTCTTTGGGTAATAATCTTTTCTTAATCTCTTCTAAAATTTCTTCTGGTTTAAAGTCTCCACAAACAACCATTATCATATTTGATGGGTTGTAAAATGTGTTATAACATTTATACAATACATCTGGTGTTATTTTGCTTATTGATTCTACACTTCCTGCTATATCTATCTTAATTGGATTGTTTTTATACATACAATCCATTGCATTCATATATAGTCTCCATCCTGGCTCATCATCATACATTTTTATTTCTTGTCCTATTATTCCCTTTTCTTTTTCTACATTTTCATCCGTAAAATATGGATGTTGCACATAATCCATAAGTTCATCTAATCCTTCATAGAAATTATTTGTACATTCAAATAAGTATGCTGTATGGTCATTTGTTGTATATGCATTTGCATCTAATCCCAGTGCCATCAAAGTGTCTAAACTGTTTGTCCCATTTGGCTGTTCGAACATTTTATGTTCTAAAAAATGTGCTACACCATCTGGAATAAATACTTCTTCTTTTGTAGATGGCATTATAAATCTATTATCTATTGAACCAAAATGAGTTCCCCATATAACATATTTTTTGTCCAAATTTGGCTTTGGAATTATTATAACTGTCATGCCGTTATCTAATTTTTCTATATATTCTTTTTCTTTTATTTTCGAGCTCTCAATTATTTTCATTCACTATCAAATCCTTTCTTTTTTAATGTTATTCTTTATTTGTTATAATTCTAGTTTTGAAAATCTAAAAGAATGCTTTAGTTCATTCTTTTACTTAGGTAGTTCCATGTGGTACATATATTTTTTATTCGAATACATGGAGAATACAAAACATATGTACCTGCAGAATGGAACTAATTTTAAACTTTGTCATATTAATTGTGAATTTTAACAACGTCAAAACACAATTATTTTTCCAACTAATCTCTTAAAAAATAAATTGTATCTACACTAATATTCCTTGCTATTTCTTCCACATCTTTCTTCGTAACTCCCTCTATCTTGTGTATATAATCTTCTAATGATACAAGCTTATTTGACAATTCTTGTCCATAATAGTAGGTTATTTCTGTATCCTGCTCAGAGCTTATACCTCTTATTGATTCAGTAATTAATTTTTTTGAATTAATCAAATCTTCTTCTGTAAAGTTGCCATTTTTTATATCTTCTAATTGTACTCTTATGGTGTCTAAGGCTTTCTTATAGTTTTCTATTTCTATGCCACATCTTATAAAGATTACGTTTTTTTGTCTTCTATAATTTGACGCTGCTGTATATGCTAAACTTTCTTTTTCTCTAACGTTTTGGAATAATTTAGAATTAGCTCCTCCGCCTAATATTGCATTATATACTGAAGTAAGGTATTTTGCATCATCTTGATTAGCATTTACTTTAAGTCCTATTACTAAATTTCCTTGTCCTACTTGCATATGTTCTTCTATTACTTTTTCTTGACTCGATTCTTGATTGTTATTTTCATTACTTTTTACATATATAGGCTCTCTCTCTTTTAATTTTTTTATTATATCGTTTTGTTCTATTATGTTATTGATATTTTCGTTACTTTCTAAATCGTTTGTTGTATTGCTTGCCATATTAGTAATTGTGTTTGATACAAAAATGTCTATTTTGCATTGATTAATTAGTTGTTTATAATACTCATAAAGGTTCTGTGGAGTTAATTTATCCAAATCTTCTACATAGCCATATTTATATAATCCATATGGCTCATCTTTGAACATTTCCTCAACACACCTTTCTAAAGAATAGGCTCTTTTATTATCTATTTTTGATTCTATTATTTGCTTTAAATTGTTTTTTTCACTTTCTACATATTCTTCCTTAAATCCATTATTTTCTATTAAAGGATTAAATATTATATCTAATAATATTTCTATACATTTTTTAGCAAGTTCTTCTTTTTCTGGCAAGAATTCTTCACTTATTGCTTCAAGATAAAACTTCATTATATGGTTATCTCCTGTTTTATCTATACCACAGTCAAAAGATGCACCATACATTTCTTCTAGCTTTTTACTTATTACATCTTGAGATTGTAGATTTTGTGAACCTCTTCTCAAAATTGCTGTTATCAATGCATTTTTCGTTACAGTTTCTCTATTCATTGGAGTAGCTAAAAATACTGCGTATAAATTTGTCTTAAACTTATTTGTAGAAATATTGTGAATACTTATTCCTTTTTTTATTTCTTTTTTCACATAATTCATTTAAATTATCATTCCTTTCATTTTTATTTTTCTTCATTATTATATATTATTTTTACCAAATTATACAAGATTATTTTTGAACTAAATCAGTATTACTACTCCCTTCCTATTTTTTAGAAAACATGTATATTTGACTGTTAAATGTAACAAAAGAACTACTCAATAAAAGGTGAGTAGTTCTCAAATATGTATTTTAAAATTTTCTTTTTCTAGCTGCCTCTGATTTTTTCTTTCTCTTTACACTTGGTTTTTCATAGTGTTCTCTTTTTCTAACTTCTTGCAATACTCCATTTCTTGCGCATTGTCTTTTAAACCTTTTTAAGGCATCTTCTATATTTCCATTATTAACTTTAACCTCTGACATTTTCATTCCCCTCCTTCCAGTATTACACCTTTAAGTGTTTGGTGCGGGATTTCATTTCGTTTTTTTATGAACAAATATTATTATACATTAAATGCTTAAAGTTTGTCAATACTTGAAAGTAAGGTTTTTCGGCAAACCTAATATTTAGGTTACTGTTCTGTGTAATTTATATAGAATGCTAGCATAATTCATGTC
>CALXWQ010000069.1 GCA_944392435.1 uncultured Clostridia bacterium | reverse complement strand
CGATTTTTATAAAATCGTCTGCTGTAATAATTAGTTCTAATTTATTTGTCTTTTTAAATAAATTTATAGACTTAATTCTACCTGCATTTAGTGAAAAACTTTCTGAATTATAATCCTTAAATATTTCTTTTATTGTTTTTTCCATGAGTTCATCTCCTAATTTATAATTCTGCCTATATCGTTAAATGCGACGTATACCGAAAGTGTAATTAACGCTAAAAATCCAATCATCTGTAATTTTAATTCAAAGTTTTCTTTCAAAGGCTTTCTTCTAATTGCCTCTATAATATATATCAAAATTTTTCCTCCATCAAGCGGTGGAAATGGAAGTAAATTTGTTACACCAAGTGACATTGATACAAGTGCCATGATGTAAAGAAAATCAATTACACTACTTGTTTGTGCTACAACTTCAGATATTCCTATTGGTCCCATCAGGTCATTTACAGTAACTCCTCCTGTAAATATAAGTTTTATGCTTTCCCACATTGCCATAATAAAATTACCAGTAGAGCTAACTGCTGTTACAAAATCTCCAGTTACAATTGTCACTAGTACAATATACAAAAGTATTGCAAATATAATATTTACAAGCCCGCCTGCTGCAACAATAGCAATTCTTTTTGGAATACTAGCATTGCTAAAAGAACCTTCTTCTTCAGAACGTTCTTCTTCCCCTAGCATATTCACATAACCACCGAAGTGGAATTAATCTAAGTGAATACTTAGTTTTCTCAGTCTCTTTACTCCATATAAGAGGACCAAACCCAATTGCAAATTCATTAACCTTTATTTTGCACAAACGTGCAACCAAAAAGTGTCCTGTCTCATGAATTAGGACTAAAAAGCCTAAGATTATTATTATTTTTATCAAAGTTAAAATCAAGCTCATGCACTTTACTCCTGTTTTATTATCTAATTAAACGAGTAACCTTGTATATTTTTTCTTTTTGCTTTTCGACTTAAGGTGGGGACCGACAAGTTACAGTCTGTGGAAAAATTACCCATGAATAAAAACTTGTTTTTATTCATGGTAGAAAGAATGCTCAATACCTTGTAATTTTTACTACAGACTGTTACGAAGTTGGGGGGAGAAAACAAAAATAAAAAATATACAAGGTTACTCGTTATGTTTTAAATTCTTTTAAATAATGCTTAATAAAAAGTATGCAAAAGGCAAAATAAATATTACACTATCTATTCTGTCCAATAGCCCACCATGTCCTGGTATTAAATTACTAAAATCTTTTATTCCACAATGTCTTTTTATTGCAGATGCCGATAAATCACCAATCTGGCTTATTACGCTTAAGAATATCGAGACTCCAAATATGTATAGATAACTAATATTTACATTCCAAATTGAGTTGCAAACAAAAGTATATGCCATACACATAATTATTGACCCAAATAAACCTGCAACACATCCTTCTATTGATTTATTTGGACTAATCTCTGTGAATTTGTGTTTTCCAATCTTTTTCCCTATAACATAAGCAAATATATCTGTTCCCCATGCAGTGAAGAACACGTACCAAATGAGGATTTTACCGTTCTCTAAACTATCTCTAATTAATGGTGCAAACATCAAGAAAAATACTATATAACATAATCCCAGTAGAGAGATTGCTATATCTGTTATGTTTCTTCTCATCGATGTAACCACAACCTGCACAAATAAAACTAGTACATTTAGCAAAATAATTAATGTTATAGATGGCAGTATAAGTTCATTTGGTATTAAATGAATAAAACATATGAGTCCTGCTGTTATGTATCCCGGCCATTGTATTGGCTCAGCTTTCCCTTTGAATGCCTTGTAAAACTCATGTAAGCTCATAATGGCTACGATGCTTATAAATACATCTACCAAATATTTATTTCCCCAAATTAAAATTATTGCAAAAAGTGGAAATAAAATAATTCCTGATAAAACTCTCTTTATGCTCATTTTTTGTTCCTTTCAAGTGTTATAATTTATTGTTACTATTCCTTATAGAAATATATAAATTAGAAAATTATTTTTTTAGATTTTCTTTGAGCAGTAACAATTTTGTTATCATTTTCCTCCAAATTTTCTATTTCTTTTTTCATATGTATAAATTGCCTCTAATAAATCTTTTTTTGAAAAGTCTGGCCAATACTTATCAACAAACAAAAACTCTGTATATGCCAATTGCCATAACAAGAAATTGCTTATTCTTACTTCTCCTCCCGGTCTAATTAACAAATCAGGATCAGGCTCTCCTTGAGTATATAAATTATTTGAAACCATATCTTCATCAATTTCATCAATACTTATGTCGTCATTTTTTACTCTTTCAGAAATCTTCCTTACAGCTTTTACAATCTCGTCTCTTCCACCGTAATTAAATGCAATGTTTAAGGTAAGCCCTGTATTATCTTTAGACTTCTCTACAATTTTATAAATTCTATCCCTTAAACTTGGATTAAGTCCCTCTACATCACCTAATAATCGTATACGTATATTTCTTAAACTTTCTCTGTTTAAAAATTTATCCAAGTATAATTCAAGCAACTTCATAAGAGCTCCAACTTCCTCTTTGGTTCTCTTCCAATTTTCTGTAGAAAACGCATACACTGTCATGTATTTTAAGCCTATCTCATTTGCATATGTAGCAATTCTCTCTAAAGTTTCTGCACCTTCTTTGTGTCCAAGTCTTGGGTCTACCCCTCTTTCTTTTGCCCATCTTCTATTACCATCCATTATGATTGCAATATGCTGTGGCATCAGTTCTTTATCTATGTCATTTATTGTCATACCTTGTATTTTCTCCTTTTTATATTTTTATTATTGCTATGGTAGTTCCACGTGGTAGATATATTGTTTATTCGAATACTTGGAGAATACAAAATATATCTACCAGCAAGATGGAACGGATTTATTTGCAATGAAAAAATAATTATATACTCATTACTTCTTTTTCCTTCTTATCAAGTATCTTATCAATCTCATCAACATACTTATCTGTTAATTTTTGAATTTTGTCCTCTGCAACCTTTAGCTCATCTTCTGACATTTCAGAATTTTTTTGCATTGCCTTTGCTTCATCTATTGCATCTCTTCTTATACTTCTTATTGCAACTTTTGCCTCTTCAGCCATTTTTCTAATATCTTTAACAATTTCTTTTCTTCTTTCTTCATTTAATTCAGGGAAAGTTAATCTTATTACCTTTCCATCATTATTAGGATTAATTCCTATGTCTGATTTTAATATTTCTTTTTCAATTTCTTTTAGTATGCTTGCATCCCATGGTTGAATAACTATCATTCTTGCCTCTGGAACAGAAATTCCTGCAACTTGATTAATTGGTGTTGGTGTTCCATAGTAATCTATCATAACTTTGTTTAATATAGCTGGATTTGCTCTACCAGCTCTTACCTCTGCTAAATTTTCCTCATATACACTTATTGATTTCATCATTTTTTCTTCAAATTTATTATAATCCATATCCTTATTTGTACGAGCTTTGCCCGTACTCTCCTTTCTTAATTTTTTATTTTATATTTCCATGTTATATATTTTCTTACTATGTAGTCTCACGTGTCACATATATTTTTTACTCGAAAACATGCAGAGTACAAAATATATGTGACAGCAAGATGAGACGGACTTTAGATGCTAGATATAAGATGGAA
>CALXWQ010000068.1 GCA_944392435.1 uncultured Clostridia bacterium | reverse complement strand
CTGGAAAAAGATAGCTGATAGCATTTTAAAGGGACGGATATTTTATTGGAAATTTTTTTGGTTTAAATGATTCATGGGTAAATATAAAAAAACAAATGGTATTTTTATCCAAGAAACAAGTATTAGATTTATTTAAAGATTCTTTTGAAATAATAGAATTTAGTGAAATTGAAAAAGATGGGATAACAGGCTTGGGAAAGATGAAACACTGGCATATTTATAACATTATAGCTAAGAAAAAGTAATATTAAAATTTATTAATAGAGGAGGAAAAATGAAACCAGCAGTAACATACGAATTATTACATGTTGATAAAAATTCAGGCGCAAGAAGAGGAGTTGTACATACACCTCATGGAGACATACAAACTCCAGTGTTTATGCCTGTAGGCACACAGGCAACTGTAAAGTCTATGACACCTGAAGAATTAAAAGAAGTAGGAGCACAAATTATTTTATCAAATACATATCATTTATATTTAAGACCTGGACAGGATATTGTTAAAGAAGCGGGTGGCCTACATAAGTTTATGAATTGGGATAGACCAATTTTAACTGATTGTGGAGGATTTCAGGTGTTTAGTTTAGGACCATTAAGGACAATTTCTGAGGAAGGTGTTGAATTTAAGTCTCATCTAGATGGTAGTAAACATTTCTTTTCACCAGAGAGTGTAATAAAAACGGAAGAAGATTTGGGCGCAGATATAATAATGTCTTTTGATGAGTGTGTGGAATATCCTGCAAGCTATGAGTATACAAAGCAGTCTATGGAGAGAACAACTAGGTGGGCAAAGCGTTGTAAAACAGCACATACGAGAGAAGATCAGGCACTTTTTGGAATTATACAAGGAGGATTTTATGAAGATTTAAGACTTCAAAGTGCAAAAGATTTAATAGAATTGGATTTCCCTGGGTATGCAATAGGAGGAATTAGTGTAGGAGAACCTAAAGAGGAATTTTTAAAAATGCTTTATTATACAGCACCTTTAATGCCAGAGAATAAACCAAGATATTTAATGGGAGTAGGAACACCAGATTACTTAATTGAGTCTGCAATTGCAGGCATTGATATGTGCGATTGCGTTTTACCAACAAGAATTGCAAGAAATGGTACAGCAATGACTTGGAACGGAAAAGTAGTAGTAAGAAATGCAACATACGAAAGAGATTGGCGGACCACTTGACCCAGAATGTGATTGCTATACATGCAAGAATTATACTAGAGCATATATTAGACATCTTATCAAAACGAATGAAATTTTAGGAGTAAGATTATTATCAATTCATAACATAAACTTCTTGACTAAATTGATGGAAAAGGTTAGAATAGAAATAGAGAATGATAATTTATTGGAATTCAGAAAAGAATTTTATAAAAAATATGGCTACACAAAAGAATAGGGAGGTTTTTTATGAATTTGTTAGAAAATGAAGAAATGATTGCTAGAAATAAAAAGTCTAAGGTAATTATGACAATTATAGTAATATTAATTATATTATTATTAATTGTTTGTGGTGTGCTAATATACTTAATTAATGTAGAGCAAAAAAACACACTAAAGTTAAATGTGGATAATGCAAGTAAAAGCTTTGCAAGTGATATGTTTGTAGTTGAAAATGGTAAACTATATATAAATATAAAAGATTTTGGAACTTTAATGGGGTATGAAGCATATAATGGAGATTTTAAGACTAAATATTCTGAGGATACTACAAATTGTTATATTACAAGTCTAAATGAAACAGCTTCATATTCATTGAATTCAAATACAATGTATAAAAAAGTTACCAATAATGAAGATTATGAATACTTTGAACTTGATGAACCAGTTAGATTGATTAATAATAAATTATATACAACCATAGAGGGAATGCAAATTGGAACAAACAGTATGATACAGTATAATACCGAAAACAATCAAATTTCTGTATTATCATTGGATTATATAGTTTCTAGATATGCATCAAGTTTTCCAAATGCAGCTATAGCAGATGAAAAAGCAGATTTTAATAATAAGAAGGCTTTAAGGTATGAGCTTGTAGTTGTTACAAATGCAGAAGGACATTATGGTGTATATAATGCACAGGGACAAGAAATAATAGGAACAAAGTACACAAGTATTAAATTTAAAGAAGATAGTAAAGAGTTTACTGTAACTACAGATGAAGGAAAGATGGGAATTCTTTCTGCAAATGGTTCTACAAAAATCGAGCCAAATTATGATGAGATAAAACAAATAAGCAAGGACTTGAATTATTATTTGGTTAGCAATAATAAAAAATATGGAGTAATAAATCAAAATGGCAACATAGTAATTCATTTAGAGTACGACAAAATAGGTGTAGATGAATCAAGATTTAGCACAAATGGCTTAGAGAGTCCATATATATTGTTTGATAATTGTATACCAGTTATGCAAAATAATAAATGGGGAATATTCAATGTTAATGGACAATTAATAATACCAGTTGAGTATGATGAAATGGGTTGCGTTACAGGAACACAGTCAAATAGGGTAAATAATAATGTCTTAATTATACCTCAATTTGAGGCAATAGTAATTGGTAAGGAAGAAAAATACGAAATAATTAGCTCTTTAGGAGAGCAATATGTTCCACTAATTTTGAATTCAGTCTACTCAGTAACTTCATCTGGTGAGGATAAATATTATATGACATTTACAATGAGAGAAGAACAAGACGGAAAAGTAGTAGAAAGGGAAGAAACCTATTTTGTAGACGATTATTTTGCTGAAATTCTTCATATGCAACCAAATAATGGGGATGGCTCAACTTTAGAAGAAAATACCAATACAATTCAAGGAAATGTAATCCAAGACACAAATACTGTAGCTAATAGCGAAACCGTTAACGAAACAAACACAGTTACAGAAGGACAGAATCAAAATAATGTAGCAGTGCAAAATACCGTAGAGGGTGCAACAGAGCAAGCAAATGTTGTATAATAAAATGGATAAATGAAAGTTATATAAAAAGTGGTGTGATAATGATAAAATCATATCACTTTTTATAATTATAGGTAATTGCATTTTACATAAGAAAAAAGGTCGCAATTGCTATTGAACTTGAGGGACTCCCTCTGTACAGTAAGAAAATCAAATTAGTACGAGCAAATGGCAACTTTCATTGCTTTAATCAGTTATAGTTCTAAATTAACATATTTAGCATATAAATTTAGTAATAAATAAGGCAATTGCAATAAGCAAGCGTCAAGTGGAGGTTGTTATGGGGATTACAAACATTAATTCTACAAAGAAAATAGAAGGGATTACTAATGATAAAAATAATTCAAATATAATAAAGATAATTAAAGGTAGTGCTTTAGCTATTGTACTTAGTTTAGTTCTTTTAACAATATATGCAGTATTACTATCATTTACAAGTATATCAGAAATGACTATGGTTCCAGTAGTATTGGTAATAACTGGTATAAGTGTGCTAATAGGCAGTTCAATAAGCAGTATAAGCATACGTAAACAAGGAATAACAAATGGAGGACTAGTAGGCTTAATATATGTATTATTCTTGTATATTGTATCAAGTATTGCAGGTATTGGTTTTGAAATAAACATGAATGCAATATTAATGATTATAGTAGGAGTAATAACTGGTATGATAGGAGGAATAATTGGAGTTAATTTACAACATATGTCTTAGAGGACTTGGTACAACAGAAGAAGTTATTATTTGTAACATTGTAACTGTAATCGTTACTGTTCAACATGATGTGCTGTAAAAAAATCATTTCACTTATTTGCTATGCTAAACAGTAACCTTTTTCAAAGAGTACTTAGAGATTCATTGTTACAATTCACGGCTTAC
>CALXWQ010000067.1 GCA_944392435.1 uncultured Clostridia bacterium | reverse complement strand
ATAGACACACGTACAGAAAAAATAGTACAAGATGGAATGGATAAGCTTATGAAAGGAAGAACAGTTTTCGTTATAGCACATAGGCTTTCTACAATAAGAAACTCAGATTTAATAATGGTACTAGACCATGGAAGAATTATAGAAAGAGGAAACCATCAAGAACTAATAGCAAAAAAAGGTATGTACTATGGATTGTACACTGGTGCAATTGAAATAGAGTAATTATAATAGCAAGCAATAAATTGAAATATTATAATTTATTGCTTGCTAATTTACATTTATAAATATATAGCAAGAAAAACATTTTATAAAAAGTACGAGAATATGGAATGGAATGTGATTTGAGTATAGAAATTCTAAGAAAATTTTGGCAAACGAATCTCGAACTCTTTTGAGGGCGCTGCCAAAATTTCTCATAGAATTTCTACGAAAATCAGCTTGACCGACATATTCGAGTTACTTTTTATAAAATTGTTGTTTCTTGCGATATAAATGTAAATTAGCAAGCTATGAATTGTAACAGTTTTTTATTTTTAATTGTCATTTTTTTCAAAAAATCTATTGCTAAAAATTCTTTTGTATAATATTATATATACATATATATAATTAATATTGATAGAAAAAAATCGAGAAAACATAATCTAGTTATATTTTGAGAAAGGGATGGTGAGATATGGGAAATATTAAAGTGGATTTTAAATATGCAAAAGTATTTGAAAAAAACATAATGCAGTATGCATTACAGGTTTCAGAGATACATAAAAAACTACATTTAAAAGCAAATTCCCAGACTGAATTTTGTGGCTGGTTGGATCTTCCAACTAACTATGATAAAAGCGAATTTGAAAAAATAAAAAAATCTGCAAAAAAAATTCAATCAAATTCAGATGTTTTGCTGGTTATAGGAATTGGAGGTTCATACCTTGGTGCTAGAGCGGTTATAGAGTCTCTTACAAATACGTTTTATAATATGCAAGATAAAAATGTGAGGAAAACACCTCAAATACTATATGTAGGAAATAATCTAAGTACAAATTATATAAATGATTTAATAGAATATATAGGCGATAAGGATATTTCAATTAATGTTATATCAAAGTCTGGTACTACAACAGAGCCTGCAATTGCATTTAGGATTTTTAGAGAAATCATGGAAAATAAATATAGCTTAAAGGAAGCAAGAAGTAGAATTTTTGTTACAACCGATGCACATAAAGGAGCCTTGAAAGAACTTGCAAATAAGGAAAAATATACAACATTCGTTATACCAGATAATGTTGGAGGAAGGTATTCGGTTCTTACAGCAGTAGGTTTATTACCAATAGCAGTAGCTGGCATAAATATAGATGAATTAATGAAAGGAGCGAGAATTGCTCAAGATAAGTATTCAGATGAGAATTTAAAATATAATGAATGCTATAAATATGCAGTAATTAGAAACATGCTATATGATAAAGAAAAAAATATAGAGCTTTTAGTTACATATGAGCCAAAGATGCATTATTTTATAGAATGGTGGAAGCAATTATTTGGAGAAAGTGAGGGGAAAGAGCAAAAAGGAATATATCCATCTGGAGCAGAATTTACTACAGACTTACATTCTTTGGGACAATATATACAAGAAGGAAGAAGGAATCTATTCGAAACAGTAATAAATATTAAAAAGTCAAATAATGACATAAAGATGAAATTAGAAGAAGATGATTTAGATAATTTAAACTACTTAGAAGGAAAGACTTTGGATTTTGTAAACAAAAAAGCAATGGAAGGTACAATAGAAGCACATACAGACGGCGATGTACCTAATATAATAATAAATATAGAAAAATTAGATGCAAACAATTTAGGGCAATTAATATACTTTTTTGAACTTGCTTGTGCTATGTCAGGTTCAATATTAGGAATTAACCCATTTAATCAACCAGGTGTAGAGAAATATAAGAAAAATATGTTTAAACTATTAGGAAAACCTGGTTATACAAAATAATCCATAATTGAAAATAATTCATTGTTTTCAATAAAATAAATTAATAAAAAAGGGAGGAAATTATTATGGATGAAAATATGGAATCAAAAACAAACGAAAACGTAGAAAAGGTGGAAAAGGTTGAAACAACAAATAGTAGTGCTGAGCAAAATACAGAATATAATGCAGAAGTACGTCAGGTGTTAAAATCAACTGCAACTGATCAAGCACAACAGCAAGCTGAGCAAGCAAATCAACAAATATCTAATTCAGCCAATAAAAATGTTAATGTATGTGGACTAATAAGTTTTATATTCTCAATGATAGGAATTTTTATGTTTGGATTACCTTGTGGAATAATAGCAACAATACTTGGAATTATAGGAATAGCAACTTTTAAGCCAGAAACACAAAGTAATAGATGGATGGCTATAACAGGATTAGCAGTAGGCGCTGTAGAAATTGTAGTAATGGGATTATATATTTCTATAGTATAAAGCAAAAAAATATTGACATAATGCTTAAAAAGGTAGTATAATTGTAAACATAGTAATATTGACAAAAACATAAATGAGGAAAAGTAAAATAAAGGTTGTTTCAAGAGAG
Organism: uncultured Clostridia bacterium; assembly: GCA_944392435.1. Taxonomy (GTDB): domain Bacteria; phylum Bacillota; class Clostridia; order TANB77; family CAG-508; genus CALXVA01. The sequence goes on along the minus strand of CALXWQ010000067.1, from coordinate 1,278 downwards.
GAATAGTCATAGGCTGAAAGCTATTCTAAATAAACGTATTTGAAAAACTACCTCATTGTTTCTAGCAAAACTTAGACGATAGGGACGCTAGATTTTGCCCCAAAAATTGGACAGAATGGACAGATCTTAAGTGTTGACTCGGAAGAAATACCCAGAAGAGCAACATATAAGCGAAAGGAAATGTGTATACCTAAGTTTTAAACGAAACTAGACGTAATGCTTGCGTTAAAAGCAACTTAGAGTAAAACAAAGGGTGGAACCGTGTTATATAATGCACCCCTCTGGCAATTAAGCATTGCTAGAGGAGTGCTTTTTTACGGTTAGAGATACTCTAAAAGTGTAAAAGAAAGGAAGATGATTTTTATGAAGATTACATTAAAAGATGGATCTGTAAAAGAGGTACAGAAAGGTATTAGTGTACTTGATTTGGCAAAAGAGATTAGCGAAGGATTGGCAAGAAATGCTACCTGTGCTAAGGTTAATGGAGAGGTTAGAGATTTAAGATACAAATTAGCGAATGATGCAGAAGTAGAAATTCTTACTTTTGAGAATAGTGAAGATGGAAAGAAAGCATACTGGCATACTACATCTCACATTATGGCTCAAGCTATTAAAAGAATTTATGGTAGTGATGTTAAGCTTACAATAGGTCCTGCTATTGATAAAGGTTTCTATTATGATTTTGATGTTAAAGAAAACATTTCTTCTGATGATTTTGAAAAAATAGAAGCAGAAATGAAGAAGATTATAAAAGAGGATTTGCCTATAGAAAGATTTACTCTTTCAAGAGATGAAGCTATAAAATTTATGAAAGAGCAAGGAGAGGACTATAAGGTTGAGTTAATAGAAGAACTTCCAGAAGGTGAAGAGATTTCTTTCTATAAACAAGGCAATTTTACAGATTTATGTGCTGGACCTCATTTGATGAGTACTGGAAAAGTAAAAGCTGTAAAAATACTTTCTTCTTCAGGCGCATACTGGAGAGGAGACGAGCATAATAAAATGCTTCAAAGATTTTATGGAATTTCATTCCCTAAAGCAAGTCAACTTGAAGAGTATTTGAATATGTTAGAAGAAGCAAAGAAACGTGATCATAAGAAATTAGGAAAAGAATTAGAGTTATTTATGATAGCTCCAGAAGGACCTGGTTTCCCATTCTTCTTACCAAAAGGTATGGTACTAAGAAATGTGCTAGAAGATTTTTGGAGAGATATTCATAGAAAAAATGGTTATGTTGAAATAAAAACTCCTATGATATTAAATGAAGAACTATGGCAT
>CALXWQ010000066.1 GCA_944392435.1 uncultured Clostridia bacterium | reverse complement strand
GAAAATAATATGTACAAAAAAGAAATAATCGAACATAGTCGATTATTTCTTTTTTTCGTGCCTAGAAAATGACAGCTTTTTTGTTTATAGCGTTGTACAATATATGTAAAGTTAAGAGGAGAAAGTTTGTGACTGTTTATATTGATGTGGTTTTGTTTGAGAACCTATGCATGAATTATATTATTTTATTTGGCACAGGGTATATTATAAAAATAAAAATAAAGCATTGGAGAATATTACTATCTAGCTTAATAGGAGCTGTGTATGCAATTTTATCATATATGGAAATTTTTCCATTGTATACAAATATTGTAGTAAAATTTATTCTTTCACTATGTATGGTATATATTGCTTTTAATCCAAAAAATATAAAAGCAATAGTAAAAGAATTAACTTTGTTTTACTTAGTATCATTTGCATTAGGAGGGTGTGCTTTTGCACTTTTGTATATAGTAAGACCGCAGGATATTTTTATGAAAGATGGAGTGTACATAGGAACATATCCAATAAAAATAGCTTTGCTAGGAGGAATTGTTGGATTTGCAATTACATATATAGCTTTTAGAGTAGTAAAAACTAGAATGTCAAAAAATGAATTAATATATGAAATTGTAATTAATCTAAATGGAAAAGAGCTAAAAACTAAAGTAATGCTAGATACAGGAAATTTATTAAAAGACCCTATTAGTAATAATCCAGTAGTACTAATAGAAAAAAATAAACTATATGATATTTTGCCTAAAAGTTTACTAGAAAACAGTAAAAATATGTTAGGAGGTGATTGGGGCGAAGATGATAGTCTAGAGAATGAATACAGAACTCGTTTAAGAATTATTCCATTTACATCTGTAGGGAAACAAAATGGAATGATGCTAGGAATAAAAGTAGATGAAATAAAAGTTATAACTGACATTGATGAAATCATAAATACTAATGCAATAGTATGTATTTATGAAAAAGAGTTTAGCAAAAGAGGAAAATATTTTGGTATCGTGGGGATGGATTTGCTAGAACAAAAAAATTGAAAAATAATTGTATTGTGGCGTTGCTGAACCGTACGAAGAAATCCTTTAGCAGTACTATAAAAGTATGCCTCTGGTTTTCTTGTTTGTTCGCCTAGCCAAAACAACAATTCTTTTTCAAATTAAATTAAAAGAAAGAGAGGTTGCAAAAATGAACATTTTACAGATGCTTAAAGACAGCATAAATACTTTGTACATAAGATATATAGGCAATGATGAAATAGAAAATTTACCAATATATTACATAGGAGGAAGCCAAACTCTACCTCCTCCATTAGAGCCAAAAGAAGAAGAAGAAATATTAGATAAATTATCAAAAGGAGATGAAAGTGTACGAAAAATTCTTGTGGAAAGAAACTTAAGATTAGTTGTGTATATTGCTAAAAAGTTCGAAAATACTGGAGTTGGAATAGAAGACTTGATCTCCATTGGAACAATAGGACTTATGAAGGCAATAAATACATTTAACACAGATAAAAATATAAAACTAGCGACATATGCGTCGAGATGCATAGAAAATGAAATACTAATGTATTTAAGAAGAAGCAATAGAATAAAAGGGGAAGTTTCTATTGATGAACCACTAAACCAAGATGGAGATGGAAATGAACTGCTATTATCTGATATTTTAGGAACAGAACCAGATGTTACATCAAGAAGAATAGAAGACGAAGTAGATAAAACTTTGCTTAGAGCTTCAATTGAAAAATTAACAAATAGAGAAAGAAACATTATGGAACTTAGATTTGGATTTATAAGTGGAAATGAAAAAACACAAAAAGAAGTAGCAGATATGCTTGGAATTTCCCAAAGTTACATATCAAGATTAGAAAAGAAGATAATTAATAAGATGAAGAAGGATATAATGAGCAAGACGGGTTGAAAAATAATTGTTTTTTTTGCATTGTTAAACCAAACTACAAAATCCTCTTACCATCATAAGTGCAGATTAGGTGTTTTCAATTATGTTAAATTAAAAAATAGTATTTATATTTTTAAAAATTTTTAGACACACTTCTATAGACTTTAAAAACATGTTTGTCTATCTAGGAAAAATACAATTCTTTTTCAAGTATAAAAAGAAACAGGTATAAAAAAACCTCTTTTTGGAAATAATAAAAATAACATTATTTCTAAAGGGAGGTTTTTTCTTGATAAATAAGGTGGAAATTTGTGGGGTTAATACTTCAAAGTTACCAATATTAACGAACGAAGAAAAACATAAATTATTTATTAGAATAAAACAAGGAGATAATGAAGCAAGACAAGAATTTATAAATGGAAATTTAAGACTTGTACTAAGTGTAATTAGAAGATTTTTTAGCAAGGGAGAAAATGCAGACGATTTATTCCAAGTAGGTTGCGTAGGTTTAATAAAAGCTATTGATAATTTTGAAATAGAACAAAATGTACAATTCTCCACATATGCAGTACCTATGATAATTCGGAGAAGTTAGAAGATACTTAAGAGACAATAGCTCAATTAGAGTTAGTAGATCTATACGAGATCTATCATATAAAATAGCAGTTGAGAAAGAGCAGTTTATACGAGAACATGATAGGGAACCATCTTTGGACGAGCTTTCCAAAATTCTTGGTGCATCAAAAGAAGATATAGTACTAAGTATGGATGCAATACAAGTACCAATTTCATTGCAAGAACCAGTAAGCGGAACCAATGTAGATAATATAAATATTGAGGACCAAATAAGCGACAAGAAAAACAGTGACAGTTATTGGGCTGAAACAATAACTATTATAGAAGCAATAAAAAAGCTAAATGACAAAGAAAAAATGATAATGAGAAAAAGATATTTTGAAGGAAGAACTCAAGTAGAAATTGCAGAAGAAATAGGAATTTCACAAGCTCAAGTATCAAGACTTGAAAAAGATGCAATAAAACACATAAGGAGAATTTATAAGTAGATATAAGAATAGTCATATAATTAGTAAATAAGTTGTATAATATAATAAAGGAAAATAAAATAGGAGGAATCATATGGGACAAAAGGGAATGGATTTTAAACATAAAGAAGTAATAAATATTAATGATGGTAAAAAGATGGGATTTGTCCAAGATGTGTGTGCCGATTTGGAGACTGGAACAATTACAAGTATAATTGTTCCAGGTAGTAATAAATTTATGGGAATGTTCTCCGGCGGAAACGAAATAGTGATTGAATGGGATAAGATAAAGTGTATTGGAGAGGATGTAATATTAGTAGATTATTAAAAATTGTTACTATGCAAAGAATTTAATATATTGTTGAATAAAAGATAAACGTTAAATAGATTTTAAATAATAAAAAGTTCAAAATCTTTAAATGTCACTGGATAATGGTTTCAAAAGTTAGCATGTCCTACAACGGGAGTTCTAATTAAAATTGTCTCACTCAGTCCCGACGGAGCTCCCTGCTTCGTTCGCCAATTTTAATTAGAACATCCCTGCGCGGACTTAATACATTGAAATACCATTATCCAGTAACATTTAAATAGTAGCAATTTTATAGTTAAAAATTATTTGTTTAAGGACGAAAGGCAGACAATACAACAACTACATAGAAATGGTAAAAAATACCAACAATTTTCTACAAATTTCTACAAAAAAAGTATTGACATTTTATTGGTCGTGTGGTATCATATTAAATGTACTGAGGAACACATGAAAAAATAGAAATATAAATTAGTAAAGTATAAGCAAATAAAGAATAAAACACATCAAATACTAGTTTATTATTTTGCACTTTTTTAGCAATAAAAAAAGCAATAAAAAAACTTTAAAAAGTTTTAAAAAAAGTATTGACATGTGAACCGAAATATAGTAAAATAAAATTCGTTCCACGAAAATGGAATTGAGATTACATAAAAGCACATTGAAAAGTAAACAATAAACTTTGAGAAACCAATAAAGCGGTAGTAAAACTACCAAAAAAGATTGAAC
>CALXWQ010000065.1 GCA_944392435.1 uncultured Clostridia bacterium | reverse complement strand
GATGGCGAAGAAAGAATCCACCAAGGACTAGATTGTGTAGACGAAAATGGAAAAGTATATTGGAAAAGACATTGGCCAGTATTGTTTCCAGTAGTAGGTAAGCTAAAGAAAAATCAAACAATTATAAACGGAAGAATATTTGAAATGCCACAACATGGATTTGCAAGAGATTTTGAATTTGAACCAATAACAAAATTAGATAATTTCCATTCATATGTGTTAAAAAGTAATAAAATTACTAAGAATAGATATCCATATGATTTTGAGTTATATACAACATATAGATTAGATGAAAACAAATTAACAACAATATATAAAGTAATAAATACAGGAGATGCTACTCTTCCATTTGGAATAGGTGGACATCCAGCATTTAAAATTAATCAAGAAGAATTAAAAAAAGGAAATTATTATTTGGAATTTGAAGAAGATGAAGATAAAATACATTTTTTGTATTTAGTAGATGGACTTGTGGGAACTGAATATGCTAGAAATACAATGCTAGACAAAAGAAGAATAGCAATTGGACCAGATACTTTTAATAATGATGCATTAATAATGAAAGGATTAACATCACATAAAATTAGTCTAAAGAATAAGGAAACTGGAAAAATTTTACTTACTATGGACTATACAGGATTCCCATATTTATCAATATGGTCGAAGCCAGGAGCACCTTTTATATGCATAGAACCTTGGTTTTCCACAGCAGATACAATAAAAAGTACAGGTGTATTTATACAAAAACAGGATATAATAGCATTAAAGCCAAAAGAAACATTTGAATGCAAATATACAGTTGAATTTTTTAAATAGATTCAAATGTTTTAGAATAGATGAAGGGCTTGAATAAAATCTAGGCAATGTGTTTGTAGAAATTTAAAAACATACATATTACCAGATAAAAGGCAAAAAACGAAAAAACATTATCTATAACAAGTAAATTATTAAAAAAGGATGATGATATATGGAAACTGTAGTTAATGTTATAGCACTAATAATGGCTTTATTGGGAGTTATAATGTTGTATGATGCACGTGTAATAACTAAGAAGTTATTTGGATTCGGAGATCAAAATCAAGCAGCGTGGGGATTAAAAATTCTAGGATTCATTATTGCCATTATAGGAGCATTAATTATTTATTTTTAAAAACAAAAATAGGAGAAAAATATGTCGAGAAGAGCAAAGAGAGAAGCAAAAGTTAAGAGTAAGATTATAAGTAAGTTAATTATAGTAGCAATATTTTTAGGATTGGTATTTTTTGTGTTAAAAATAACACCAAACTATATAAATACAGACGTTTCGGATAAAACGAATCTAGTTATAAATAATAATAATATTACAAAAGATTTAAAAAATGATGTTATATTAGAAAATGGTATTGTATACATTTCAAAAGATGATATTGAGAACTTCTTCGATCCATATGTATATTATGATGAAAAATATAACCAAATTATTACAACATCAGAAAATCAAATAGCAAGTATTGTGGTTGGAGAAAATTCAATGACAAATAATGGCTCAAAAGTTGATATATCTGGAACAGTTATTGAAAGGAGCAATACTCTGTATTTGCCATTTTCTAGTCTAAAAGATGTATATAATATAGAAATTAATTATATAGAATCAAGTGATACAATTACTGTAGATTCAAAAGATAGGAAATATGTTATTGCAGATAGTAAAAAAAATAATAGTGTAAAAGCATACCCTACAATATTTTCAAGAGAAGTAGACAAAATAAATGAAAATGAAACAGTAACGGTAGTGCAAAATGAAAATAATGAAAATAGGGTTGTAAATGGATGGACGCAAGTGAGAACTGACGCAGGAAAGCTAGGATATGTAAAAGAAGATGATTTAGTTAATAGTTTAACTATACGAGATAAAATTGAAACAAAAAAGCCAATAGAAGGCAAAGTAAGTATGGCTTGGGACTATTACTATGAATTATCGTCTGCACCAGACAGAACTGGAACAACAATAAAAGGAATAAATGTAGTAAGTCCAACATTTTTTACGTTAGTAAATGAAGGAAAAGGAGCAGTAAATGACAATGTTGGAGATTCTGGCAAAGCTTATATAGAGTGGGCACATAAAAATGGATACCAAATATGGCCTAGTATATCTAATAGCCCATATATAGAGACTACATCTGAGATAATGAATGATTATAACTTAAGGCAAGAATTAATAGAAAATATAGTAAGCTTAGTTATGAAATATGACTTAGATGGAATTAATATAGATTTTGAATATATGCATGATGAAGACAAAGACTTATTTTCAAGATTTATAATAGAATTAAAACCACGACTTAGTGAAATAGGAGCAGTACTTTCAGTTGATGTTACAGCACCAGATGGAAGTGAAGAATGGTCATTATGTTATGACAGACATGTAATAGGAGATATAGCAGATTATATAGTATTTATGGCGTATGACCAATATGGAGAATCATCAACAACTCCAGGAACAACAGCAGGATATAATTGGGTAAAGGCAAATATTGAAAAATTTCTAGGACAAGAAGGTGTAGAAGCTGAAAAAATAATACTAGGAATACCTTTTTATACTAGAGTATGGAAAGTTCAAAATGGAGAGCTAATAAATAATCCAGCTGTAAATATGAAAGATATAAATGAAATAATACCAGAGAATGCAAGCAAAATATGGGATGACAATTTGAAACAATATTATGTAGAGTACGAAAACAATGGAGTAATAAACAAAATTTGGATAGAAGATGAACAATCAATAGAAGCAAAACTATCTTTAATACAAGATTACAACTTAGCGGGGGCAGCATATTGGGAGAAAGATAGAGAACCAGATTCTATTTGGGATTTAATTTCAGAAAAATTAGGAATTTGACAAAAGGGGAAATCCTTTTTGTCAAACTTTTTTATGCATAGAAAAAATGAAATTTTTCTTGATTTTTAAGTTTTTTTCATAATTTTTATGTATACAAAAATGTTGGACTTCTTATGTTCGCAAAGTACTTCTAATAGGTCTTTACATGCGTGTGTCGAAATCTTTGATTTCGTTAATGTACTCCTACATTTGAAAATATACATGTCATTTGAAGTTTTAGATAAAGAGTAAAAAACACAATTTTGTAATAAGGAATAATTTAAAGACAAGTTTAATATAATTTAAGACAAGATGTTTTAAAGTTGTATTGGAGGTTGCAAATATGGTAATTGCATATATTAAAGAAGAAAAAATATGTGAAGGTATTTTTCAGAGAATTCAAGGAATTGATATTAGAAGTGTAGACAATAATTATATAATTGCTATTCATGACAAGGAGAAGCAAAGTATTCAAAAAAGATTGGTAAAGAAGATAAATAAATTGAAAATAGATGCTATTGTTTTTTCAAGAGAGCTAGAAGGACAGTTCAAAGCTAATATATGTGAAATGCTTACAATAGATAAAGGCATTAATGTAAAGATGATTAATGGCAAGAAATTAATGGAATATATGGAATTTGATATTATGAAATATATTTTAGAAAAACAAAAGCATAATATAAAGCAGGAAGACATATATATTATTTTCAAGAAGGATAACAGTTTGAATTTGAATTTTTTAGTGAGATTTATAGAGAGCTTTAGAATGACCAATGTTGTAACTAATGATGTTACAAGACTTAAGAATGTACAGAATAATTTATTGGATAGTGAAAATATTTTAATTTCTGTATCAAATAATAAGAAAAAGGCTTTAAGAAGAGCAAAATATGTTGTGAATATAAATTTGAATTCAGAAGAATTAGAAAAGTACAATATAAATAGAGAAGCGGTTATAATAAATATTAGAGAAAATGTAAAATATAATAAACCAGGATTTGAAGGAATTAATGTTAATTATTTTGAAATAAGTGTACCTGATGAATTTGAAGAAAAATTTGAGCAAATAGGGAATAACTTCGATTTAGTGAAGTTGTATGAGAGTATATTAATTTCAGAAAACATGGAAAATTTAGACAAGGTTTATGCTAAAATAGTACGAGATGAAATAAGGGTAAAAAATGTTATTGGAATAAATGGCAAAATAAGCAATGAGGAACTAGGAAGAGTTAGCTAGAAATTATGAGTGCAATTGAATTCCTAGAAAAATATTGTTGATTAGCACTTGACAAAATGCGAAAATTAGTTTAATAT
>CALXWQ010000064.1 GCA_944392435.1 uncultured Clostridia bacterium | reverse complement strand
ATTCTATATAATGTTCCTTTTCCATCACATGATTTACTTTTACTACTAATTCATCTTGATCTATTTCATAAGTAGGAACATGTTTTTCTACCGCTGCATCGACTGAATTTGAGACCATTACTTGCATAGGTTCTCCACAGCATACTATTCCGCAATCTTGGCAATTGCAATCTTCTAATACTTTTACTGTAGCTCCACATTTATTGCATCTTTTTACAATTAATTCATTCTTCATATTCATTACCTCCATTTTTATTATTTAATTTACTTTGAGATTATATCATTTATTTAAGTTAATTGCAATTAAAATTTTATATTGATTATGTAAAAAAATATGATATAATGTTACTATGACAGATTAAAAGAGTATGTGAAATCCGTTCAGACTTTCGGAAGATACAAACATATATCTTCCATGTGGACTCTGCATTAGTACAATAAAGTAGATAGGATTTTATGTTTAAGGCAGTATAATTGTAAAATGACAAATTGAGAGGAGGGAGTCCGAGGGAAACTCGGCAATGTATGTTAAAAGAAAAATTACTAGAAGATTTGAAAAATTGTATGAAAGATAAGAATGTAGTAAGAAAGAATGTTATTCAAATGGTAAGAGCTGCAATATTGCAAGTAGAAAAAGATAAGCACATTACTTTGGAGGATAACCAAATAATTGATATTATTGCAAAAGAATCAAAGAAGAGAAAGGATTCACTAGCAGATTATGAAAAAAGCGGAAGAGCAGATTTAATAAATGAAATAAAAGAAGAAATTGCAATTTTAGCAGAATATTTGCCAAAACAATTATCGACTGAAGAGGTGGAAGAGATTGTAAAAGAAGTAATACAAAAAGAAGGTGCAACTTCAATTAAAGATATGGGGAAGGTAATGAAATCTGCAAAAGAGATAATAGGAGCTGCTTCAGATGGTAGAATAATAAATGAGGCAGTTAAGAAACTATTAGGATAATACAAAGTAATATTATAATTGTTCCTTTAGCAAAGTAATCAATAAGTTAATTTTCACATAAATTTCACAAAATGTATATTGACAAAATAAGACTTTTATAATAAAAATATATAACAGAAAAGGGAGTAGCTTAAAAACTACTAATCAACATCACAGCAAAAAATGCATGGTTAGTAACCTAACAAAGGTAAGCAAGACTTTTTAATATATTTTTAATATGTAAATTCATTAACTAACAAAAATGATAAACATGTTATAAAAATATAGTTAAAAGTCTTTTTTCCTTTTGTATTTAATTGTATAATTATTTAAGATTTGTAAAGAATGATAAATAAGGACTAAAACTAAAATAAAGAAAGGAAGAGAGCACGTTGAAAAAAAGTTGGTTTAACAAAGAAAATGATGAAATTGAAAAAGAACTAGAAACTAATTTGAATGAAGGGCTGAGCTCAAGTCAAGTAGAAGAAAAAAGGCAAAAATATGGATTTAATGAACTCAAAGCGAAAAAAAAGAAAAGTTTATTTATCAAATTTTTGGAACAGTTTAAAGACTTTATGATTATTGTTCTTATTGTTGCTGCAATTGTATCAGGAATTGTAGGATACATGGAAGGTGAGGGAATTACAGATTCAATAATAATTTTGATTGTTGTTATAGTTAATGCTATTATAGGAGTAGTACAAGAAAGTAAGGCAGAAAAATCATTAGAGGCATTACAAAAATTGAGCTCTCATGTAGCAAAGGTGGTTCGTAATGGAAAAGTTGAAATAGTACAATCAAGAGAATTAGTTCCAGGAGATTTAGTTGTATTAGATACTGGAGATTATGTACCAGCAGATTTAAGGATAATAGAGAGTGTTAATTTAAAGTCACAAGAATCGTCACTTACTGGAGAGTCAGTACCAGTCGATAAAAATTCTGAGGTTTTAAAAAATGATAAAGTGGGAATTGGTGACAGAACAAACATGTTATTTTCATCATCACTTATAACATATGGTAGAGGCAAAGGAATTGTAGTTGAAACAGGTATGAATACAGAAGTTGGAAAAATTGCTACAATCATTAATGATACTGAAGGAACAGCTACACCATTACAAATTAAATTAAATAAATTAGGAAAAACACTTGGTATAGCAGCTTTGGCAATATGTATTGTAATATTTATTATAGGGATTTTATATGGTAAAGATATTATAGACATGTTTATGACAGCTGTAAGCTTAGCGGTTGCAGCAATTCCAGAAGGATTGGCGGCAGTTTCTACAATTGTTCTTGCAATAGGCGTACAAAGAATGGTAAAGAAAAATGCTATAATAAAGAAACTTCCAGCGGTAGAGACTTTAGGAAGTGCTACTGTTATATGTTCAGATAAAACAGGCACTTTAACGCAAAATAAAATGACTGTACAAAAAGTATTTGTAAATGGAAATATTGTAGAGGTAGCAGAACTTGACAGTATAAAACAAACTGTTGAAGCTCAAAGTGATAAAGATAGTATAATAGAAAAGAATAATCAAGAAAAGTTAGAAAACAATAAAAATAATGAAGTAGAACGTACAAAAACAGCAAATATTATGCAATCAAATAAGTATAGTAGTGAATTACAAAAGCTTATGAATGTAAGTATTTTATGTAATGATACAAAAATAGGGGATAATAATACATTAACGGGGGATCCAACGGAAACAGCTTTAATTGATTTGGGATTTAAGCTAAAGATTGATGTACAGGATATTTTAAGAACAAAAAGAGTTAAAGAAGTACCATTTGATTCAGACAGAAAACTTATGACTACAGTAAATAAAGTAGGAGATAAGTATATAGCATATACAAAAGGTGGAATAGATGAATTACTTGCAAAATGTAGCAGATATGAAATTAATGGAGAAATAAAGAGTAATTTAGATGAATATAGAAAACAAATAGAATTTTATAATGTAGAAATGGCAAAGGATGCTTTAAGAGTACTTGCTATGGCATACAAAGAGTTAGACCATGAGCCAACAGACGAAGAAATGAAAATCATAGAAAATGACCTTATATTTGTTGGTATGGTTGGAATGATAGATCCACCAAGAGAAGAAGTTAAGCATGCAGTACAAAAATGCAAAACAGCAGGAATAAAAACAGTAATGATTACTGGAGACCATAAAATAACGGCAGTTGCTATAGCTAAGTCTTTGGGAATATTAGAAAATGAAGATGAAGCAATAACTGGCAGTGAGCTTGAAGAAATGTCACAAGAAGATTTGACAAAAAATATAAGAAAGTACTCGGTATATGCAAGAGTATCACCAGAACATAAAGTACGTATAGTAAAAGCATGGCAAGCAAATGGGGAAATTGTAGCAATGACTGGAGATGGAGTAAATGATGCTCCAGCATTAAAAACAGCTGACATTGGATGCGCTATGGGAATAGTAGGAACTGACGTATCAAAAGAAGCGGCGGATGTTATATTAACAGATGATAACTTTGCAACTATAGTATCTTCTGTAGAAGAGGGAAGGCGTATATATGACAATATTTTAAAGGCAATACAATTTTTACTTTCAAGTAATGTTGGAGAAATAGTTACATTGCTCATAGCAATATTAATTACACCTTGGCTAGGAAATACATTTGGTATAGATATAAATTTGATTGAAGTTTTATTACCAATTCATATATTGTGGATTAATTTGGTTACAGATTCATTGCCAGCATTAGCACTAGCAGTGGATCCCGCAGAAGATGACGTAATGAATAGAAAACCAAAGAAAGAAAAGGGAATATTTACTAAAGGCATGAGCTTTAGAGTGGTATATCAAGGATTTATGATTGGCCTAATTACACTTGCTGCATTTATAATAGGTTTAGCTACTCCTGATGACAAATTACCAGAGATGGTAAGAATTGACAATAAAATTTATAGTATAGAAGAAGTTGACAACTTAGATGAAGCTATTGCAAATGGCGCTGAAATGGTGGAAAAGCAAGAAGTTAAAGTAGAAATAGGACAAACTATGGCATTTGTAGTATTGGCATTCTCAGAATTAGTACATGTATTCAATATTAGAAATAATAAAAAATCTGTATTTAAAACACATCCATTTAATAACAAAGTTTTGCTAGGAGCAATTGGAATTTCAGCAGCATTAATGCTAATAATACTATTAGTACCAACATTAAGACACTTATTTAGTATACCAGTTTTACCAATGGGAAATGTACTAGAAATAATTGGACTAGTTATACTTCCATTAGTAATTGTAGAAATATTTAAGTTACTCAAAATAAATACATCTAAAAGTGAAATTTAATAACTTAAAGGCATATTAACATTATCTTGCAATAAATGCAATAATAGATGATGGCTTTGAATAAAATCTAGGAAATAAGTATGTTTTAAAATTTGTTTAAATACCTAAGGTAAGAAACAACAGGTTTACAAACTGTTAATGACACATTAGTGGAGCTTATATAGTTTGTACAATGTTGGAATCCGAAAACAAA
>CALXWQ010000063.1 GCA_944392435.1 uncultured Clostridia bacterium | reverse complement strand
ATAATAGATGCCTTTCAGATAGTGAAATATTGCAAAATTATAATGCAGATACACAAAGATTTAACGTAAATTAAATTTTTGATAGGCATTTTAATGCCGAAAAGTATAAAAGTGTAAAATCCAAAGATGCAATTTGTAGCTTGCAACTTACATAAAATAGACAAGCTATAAATTGCATCTGCTCAACAACTTGTTCTTCAAAACATATTGAAACTTCACAAAAATATGATATAATATTACATAGTGGAGGACAATATGTTTAAATTTTTTGTACCAGAAAACCAAATTAAAGAAAACAATGCAAAAATTATTGGAGAAGATGTAAAACATATATCCAATGTTTTACGCTTAAAAAAAGATGAACAAATTATTATATGTAATAAAGATAATGGAAAAAGTTATATTTGCAGAATAAATGAATTAAATAAAGAATATGTTATTTGTAAAATAGATGTAGAAATAAAAAATACTACAGAAAGTAATGTAAATGTAGATATTTATCAAGGAATACCAAAGTCAGACAAAATGGAATATATAATTCAAAAAACTACAGAAATTGGTGTAAGAAGTGTTATTCCAGTAGAACTTGCCAGATGTATTGCGAAAATAGATGAAAAATCAGAAAAGAAGAAGATAGATAGATGGCAAAAAATAGCGGAAGGTGCTGCAAAACAAAGCAAAAGAGATAGAATACCAAAAATAGAAAATATAATAAATATTAAAAAAATTTGCAAAATCATACCAAAATATGATATTATATTAATAGCGTATGAAAATGAACAAAATATTACATTGAAAGATGAACTAAAAAAATTAGATAGAAATAAAAAACTAGAGATAGGAATAGTTATTGGACCAGAGGGTGGACTTTCTGAAAATGAAGTTGAAGAATTGGTAAAAAATGGTGCTAAATGCGTTACTCTCGGTAAAAGAATATTAAGAACAGAAACGGCAGCGTTAGTTATATTAAGTGATATTATGTACGAATTCGAAATGTAATATATAAAATTAATTCCAAGAAAGGATGGAAACAGGATGCCTAAAAGTGCCGAAAAGGAGAAAGAAGAGAAAATAGAGGTAAAAGTAAATAAAAAGAAGGATGAGAAGGCAGAAGAAAAACAAGGAAGCAAGAAGGATGTAAAAGAAAATAAAAATACTACGAAAAAAGAAAACGTTATAAAAGACAAAAAGTCTAATGTTAATAATGGCAAACATAATTCTGAAAAAAGCAAAGAAACTTCTAAGGAAACGGAAAAAGATTCAAAGACAATGAAAACTTCTAAGACAGTCAATCCTTCTAAAACAGACAAAAAAGTAGAAAAAAAGACTAAAAACATAAAAAATGAAGAACCAAAATCTAAGAAAAAAGATGAGAGCTCTTCTAAAAAAGATACTACAAAAAAGACAGAAGTTAAGGATACAGAAAATAAAAAATCTAAGGAAGAGAAAAATATAACAAATGAGAAAGGTAAGCAAGAAAATGAAGGTTTGCAAGAAAAGAAAGAAGAACAAAAAGAACATGTAAAATTAATTAAGTTTGAAGACATAAAAAGCATATTTACTAAGAAAAACAAACTTCCTAAAGAAACTTTAAAACAAATTAACAAACCAGTATTTTATAATATTCTTGTTGCAATTGTTGTATTGGCATATATGATATTTTTAATTTTAGGCTTTTACAATATACCACAAATTGTATATCAAGTTGACTTAAAAGTATTTTCATTATTAATACTATTTTTAGCTATTGTATTACTTGAAAAAGCATACAAGAAAGATAGTGGAAAAATAGCACTTTATGGTGTGGAAGCTATAGTTTTAGCGACTGTAACCATGGCACTAATATATATAAATCTAATGTTTTCGAGTAAATATGTTAATATAGTACTAATAATTTCATACATATTAGCTATATATTATGTAATTAAATCAATTGTGATTTATCTAAGAGAAAAGAAAAAATATTTTGTAGATGATATGAAAGAAATAATTAATACTGAAGAGTAAGGCAATATCTAATAAAAATGGAGGCGATTTAAGTATGCAACTGATAAATATAGGTTTTGGAAATATTGTTTCAGCAAATCGTATAATAACTATAGTAAGTCCAGAGTCAGCACCGATAAAGAGGATTATACAAGAAGCTAAAGATGATGGAACTGCAATAGATGCAACATATGGTAGAAAAACAAGAGCAGTTATAATAATGGATTCGGGGCATATAATTTTATCTTCAATACAACCAGAAACCATTGCTGGAAGATTAGGCAAATTTGAAGAAAATGACATAAATGTAGATGATAACTAGTTTTGATTAAAAACAATATAATATAAAATTATTTAAGGGGGAATCAAAAATGATGGTAAAACCAACCGTAAAGGAATTATTAACAAAAGTAGACAATAGATTTGAATTAGTAGTTGTTACAGCAAAAAGAGCAAGACAAATTGCTGATGGTGCAGAAGTATTAACAGATGTAGACGAAGAATCACCTGTAACATTAGCTGCCAATGAAATAGCAGAAGGTAAGGTGAAGGTATGTTAGTCTTATTGTCTGGAGTATCTGGAGCTGGCAAAGATACTATAAAGAAACAATTAATAGCAAGAATGAAGAATGTAGAATCTTTGCCATCATATACAGATAGAGCACCAAGGGCAAATGATGTAGCAGGAGTAACATATAATTTTGTGAGTACAAAAGAATTTGAAAGAATGATAAAAGACGGAGAATTATATGAATATTCTGTGCATCATGAACACTATTATGGAACATCAAAAAAATTGTTAAATGAAAAAATAAATAATGGTAAAATTATTGTAAAGGACATTGAAGTAAATGGAGTAGAAAATTTGCTTAAACTACTAAAAAATGATGTAAAAATAGTGACAATATTTTTGCGTGTTCCAAAGGAACAATTGCAAAAAAGACTAGAAAAAAGAGTTGATAAACCAAGTTTAAAAGAGATACAATTACGTTTGAATAGATTTGATTACGAGGAATCAAAAATAGGTATGTATGATTACATAATTAAAAATAATGACCTAGAAAAAACAGTTCAAATAATAATGACAATTATAAATAATGAATATAATTTGAAAAATCCAGAATTTTAGGAAACAAGCAATTGGGGGGAGCCTCCAATTGCTTGTGTTACAAAGGTGAATTTATGATAGCAGAAGTAATTATACAAAGTAATGTAAAAAATTTGAACAAAATATTTGATTATAAAATCCCTGCTGAGTTTGAAGGAAAAGAATTCGAACTTATTGGAGCAAGGGTTCTTATTCCTTTTGGACGCATGAAGAACCTAGAAGAAGGATTTGTAGTAAATATAAAAAAGAGTACAGATTATGAAGTTAAAGAAATTGCAAAAGTTGAGGAAAAATACTTAGATGAAAATAGAATAACACTTGCAAAGTGGATGGCAAAGATGTGCTTTTGCAATGTATCTGATTGCTTAAAATTAATGTTACCACCAGGAACGACAACAAAAGAGAGCAGTAACAGAGTAAAAGAGAAAAGTATAAATTTTGTGACATTAAAAAAAGATGAGGATGAGATTGAGGTTGATATTGAAACAGGAAAACTTAAATCAGATAAGCAAATACGTACCTTGAGATTTTTAATTGAAAATGGTGATGCTCTTGTATCAGACATAGAGATGTTTGCAGATAGTTCCAGAGCTGTTGTGAATACTTTATGCAAAAATGGTTATACAGAGATTATTGAAAGAAAAGTTGAAAGAGATCCATTTGAGTTTAAAGATATACAAAGAACAGAAAAGCTAAAACTAACTGATGAGCAAGAATTAGCATATAATGCAATATGTGATTCGATGGATGATATGCTTTTTTCAGAGTTTCTTATTTATGGTGTAACTGGATCACGGTAAAACTGAAATCTATTTGCAATTAATTGAAAAAGCACTTAATGAAAATAAAGCAAGTATACTATTGGTACCAGAAATTTCTTTAACACCGCAAACAGTTAATAGATTTATTGCAAGGTTTGGTAAAGAAGAAATAGCAGTACTTCATAGCAAACTATCTGTTGGAGAAAGATTTGACCAGTGGCATAAGATTCATGAGGGAAAAGCTAAAATCGTAATAGGAGCACGTTCAGCAATATTTGCACCAGTTAAAAACCTGGGAATAGTTATAATAGATGAAGAACACGATAGCTCATATAAGTCAGAAATGGCACCTAGGTATGATGCAAAAAATGTTGCAAGATATATTTGCAAAACTGTAAATGTACCATTAGTTTTAGGAAGTGCTACGCCAGATTTAGAAACTTTTTATAGAGCTAAAAAAGAAGAAATTATGCTTTTGGAGTTAACAAAAAGAGCAAATGAAGCGGAGCTTCCTAGCATAGATATTATAGATTTAAGAGAAGAACTTGCAAAAGGTAACAGATCTATGATAAGCACAAGATTATATGAGGAGATAGAAAAAAACTTAAAAAATAGAAAGCAAACTATATTATACCTAAATAGAAGAGGATTTTCAACTTTTGTAATGTGTAGAAATTGCGGGTACAC
>CALXWQ010000062.1 GCA_944392435.1 uncultured Clostridia bacterium | reverse complement strand
ATTTAATTATTTTAAGAAAATTAATTTATAAAACAATTTTATTTCTTTAAATTTTTTAGCATGATATTTTTATATCATGTTTTAGTGATTATGTCAAGAAAAAATTTCCGACAAAATTCGACATTATGATTAATTTATGATAATGTCTTAAGTAATAACCTTTGAAAATGTCCCAAATGTCCAAAAATTTGGACATTTATGAGTGTCCCTAAATATCCATTTTAAATATATAATTAAATACTTTATGCCAACAGCTATTTCTCAGTTGAGAAATAGCTGTTACATTATTTTACATAAAATTTCAATACTTATATATCCAAATTCTTTACATACTTAGCATTTTCTTCTATAAATTTTCTTCTTGGAGTAATGTCATCTCCCATTAATATAGTAAATATTTCATCTGCTTTTATAGCATCTTCTAATTTTACTTTTATTAATATTCTGTGTTCTGGATTCATTGTTGTTTCCCAAAGTTGTTCTGGGTTCATTTCTCCTAGACCTTTATATCTTTGAATGTTTACTCCATCTCTTCCCATTTCATTTAAATGCTTTGTCATTTCTTCATCTGTATAGCAATATACATCTGGTTTTCCTTTTTTAGATAATTTATATAATGGTGGTTGAGCAAGATAAACATTTCCATTTTCTATTAATGGTCTCATATATCTAAAGAAGAATGTTAATAATAATGTTCTAATGTGAGCTCCATCGACATCGGCATCTGCCATTATAATTACTTTTCCATATCTTATTTTAGATATATCAAAATCAGCTCCGATTCCTGCTCCTACTGCTAATATTACTGGTTGTAATTTGTCATTATTATATATTTTGTCTGCTCTTGATTTTTCAACATTAAGCATTTTTCCCCATAAAGGAAGTATAGCTTGAAATCTTCTATCTCTTCCCTGTTTTGCACTACCACCTGCTGAGTCTCCCTCAACTATATAAACTTCGCATTCTGATGCAACTTTACTACTACAATCCGCAAGTTTTCCTGGTAATGTTGATGTTTCTAGTGCACTCTTTCTTCTAACTAATTCTCTTGCTTTTCTTGCTGCTTCTCTAGCACGTGATGCACTAATGCACTTCTCTAATATTGCTTTTGCTACAGATGGATTTTCCTCTAAGAAATTTGCTAATGCTTCACCTACTGCACTACTTACAATACCTGTTACATTGCTATTTCCAAGTTTTGTTTTAGTTTGTCCTTCAAATTGAGGCTCTTTTACTTTTACTGAAATAACTGCAGTTATTCCTTCTCTTATGTCCTCTCCTTGTAAATTACCATCTTTTTCTTTTATTAAATTATGTGATTTTGCATAATCATTAAAAGTTTTGGTTAATGCTCTTTTAAATCCTTCTAGGTGTGTTCCACCTTCGACTGTATTTATATTATTAACAAATGTTAAAATATTCTCTGAATAAGATGTTGTATATTGTATAGCTATTTCTATTGGAACTTCTCCATCTTTTTCTATGTATATAGGGTCTTTATGAATTTTTTCTTTATTTTTATTTAGATATTCAACAAAAGACTTCAATCCACCTTCAAAATGGAATTCTGCTTTTTTGCTTGGTTCTTCTCTTAAATCTTCAATGTTTATTTTTAAACCTTTTGTTAAAAATGCAATTTCTCTAAATCTTTCTTCTAATGTTGCATAGTCATAATCTAAAGTTTCAAATATTGTATCATCTGCTAAAAATCTTACTTTTGTTCCAGTTTTCTCAGAGTCACCTATTCTCGTTAATGGCTCAACCGTTTTTCCTTTTTCAAATTTCATTTCAAAAAGTCCGCCATCTCTTGCAATTGTAACTTCTGTCCATGTAGATAATGCATTAACAACAGAAGCGCCAACTCCATGAAGACCTCCAGATACTTTGTATCCACTATCTCCACCAAATTTTCCACCAGCATGCAATTTGGTATAAACTGTTTCTGCAGCTGATATCTTTGTTTTAGGATGTATATCAACAGGAATACCTCTACCATTATCTTGTACTGATATAATATTCCCTGGCTCTATTTTTATATCAATTTCTGTACAATATCCAGCTAAAGCTTCATCAACACAGTTATCAACTATTTCATAAACCAAATGATGCAAACCTCTGATAGATACACTACCTATGTACATACCTGGTCTTTTTCTGACTGCTTCTAATCCTTCCAATACTTGTATTTGTTCTGCCCCATATTCATGTTCAAATTTTTCCATTACTTATTCCTTCCTTTCTAGCCTTTCTTAAAAAGAGTTTTTGCTTTTGCAAATTTCTAATTTCACTATTTTTAATATTTATACAATATAAGTATTAGCCAAATGAGCTAAATTTATATATTTAACTATTTCCTGCTCTTTTCGCCAATGTACTAGTTGATATATTTGTTATGTATCCAAAAGTTTCATTATTTTTTTTAATTATAATCAAAGATTTTTTATTTTTTTCAGATACATCTATTATTTTATCACTAATTTTTAAATTTTGTAATACTTCTTCTAAATTTTTCTTTTTTTCTAATGCCTCAATATCTAAAATGGATATAATATTATCAGAGTTTATTACAACATCTTTTCCTATATGAACATACATAAACTTAAACCTTTCTTTCTCAAGAAATATTACTTTATTATTTTTCCCTCTTTAACATTAAAACTACTATACTCTACATCCGAAAGTTCTATTTTATCGGTACCAGTAAGTATTACTTGTGTATTTTTAATATTATTTAAAAAATTTTTTCTTCTCACTTCATCTAATTCTGACATAAAATCATCTAAAAGTAAAATTGGGTATTCACCTATTTCATCATAAACTACTTGTAATTCAGAAAGTTTCAATGACAATACTGCTGTTCTATTCTGACCTTGTGAACCATAAGTGCTTACTTCTTTATCATTTATATATATCACAAAATCATCTCTGTGTATACCTTTTGTTGTATAGCCTTTAATTATATCTAATTTTCTTCTTTCTTTTAATAATTTTAAATAATTCTCTTTATTATCACAATTAGATAAATATTCTATTCTGATTTCTTCTTTTGCATCAGTAATATTTTTGTGAATATTATTTATTTTATTTAATAATTTTTTTATAAATTCATTTCTATAAATATATATTTTTTCACCATACTCTGCTAGATTTTCATCCCAAATTTCTAACATTTCTTCTGGCTTATTTTCTTCCCTTATTTGCCTTAAATAATTATTCCTTTGTTCAATAGTTTTTAAATACATATTTAAATTATAAACATAGTTCGGTCTAAGTTGTCCAATCATCATATCTAAAAAGCGCCTTCTACTCGCTGGTCCATCTTTTAAAATATTTATATCATCAGGCGTAAAAATAACAATATTTATATTTCCTAATAATTCACTAAGTTTTTTTAGTTTAACTCCATTTAAACTTATTTGTTTTTTAGTAGAAATCTCTATTTTTACTTTTCCATCTCTATCTTTTTTCTGATAAAAAATTTCAACTAAACATCTTTGTTCATTAAATCTTATCATTTCTTTTTCTTTATTTGTTCTAAAAGATTTTCCAAAACTACTTAGAAATATAGCCTCTAAAATATTAGTTTTCCCTTGTGCATTATTTCCATATATAATGTTAATATCTTTATTTAAACTTAATTCTAATTGTTCATAATTTCTAAAATTTTGAAGTTTTATTTTCTCTATGTACATTTTTATGTCCTTTACTTATCCACATCTTTTTTTAAGTTATACACCTAGTTATCCACAAAATGTGGATAACTCATGTGTACAACTTCTGTAACTATATATTTCTAGCCAAGTATTCGAATAAAAAATATGTTTATTATTTGTAAATACTAAGCTTACAAAATAATTAGAATGTTTTTTTATGCAGTTTTTTACACATTTTCCTCCTAGTTATCCACAAAAATGTGGATAACTGTTGCAAAATTTTCAAATAATTGTAAATATTTTTTATTTTTCTGTTTTTAAAAAAATATTTTTTGGCTAGGCGCGCGAATTTAATTGTTTAATATTTTCTCTATTTTTACTTTTTGTCTTTTAAAAATTGTTGTTTTGGCTAGGCAAACAAGCAAGAAAGCCGGAAGCGTGTTTTTTTGTACGTTGAGGAGTTTCTCAGAGCAGTTTAACACCGCCAAAACACAATTATTTAAAATCTCATCACTCTTTCATTCGGATAGGAAGAACCATATAAATATAATCTCCACCCTCTTCAACTGGCCTAATTATACATGGTGAAATGCTTGTACCAAAATCTATAAATACTTCTTGATCATCAATTGCTCTTAAAGCATCTAGAAAATATTTTGGATTAAATCCTGCTTCCAAATTTTTTCCTTCTGTAGTAACATACATTTCTTCTTTTGCATCACCAGTTTGATTTGTACAAGAAATAGTTACTTTTCCTATATCTACATTTACTTTTACAGGGTACTTTTTCTCTTTTTCAATACTTGATGAAGAAATTAAACTTATTCTCTCGAAGCAATTTTGTATTTGATTTTTATCTACGCGTATTCTTGTCTCCCAATTTTCTGGAATTACACTTGAGTAATTTAAAAATTCCCCATCTAATAGTCTAGTTACTACTTTGCAATTTTCCATTTCAAATAATGCTTGATTTTTTGCAACTCCTATTTTTATTATGTCATAAGAATCTATAATAATCTTATTTATTTCATTTAATGTTCTTCCTGGAATTACAGCAGTAAAATCATTTATTTTATTTTGTAAGAATTTACTTTTCCATGCTAATCTAAATCCATCAACTGCTACTACATTTAATTTGTTATTTTTTATTTCGAATAAACAACCTGTAAAAATTGGTCTATTTTCTTCTGTACTTACTGCAAAAATAGTTTTTCTAATCATATCTTTTAGTGAATTTTGTTCCATTTCTATAGAATTTTCAATACTTATTTGTGGAAGTTCTGGAAATTCTTCTGGATTCATTGTTGCTAATTTATATAAAGAACCTTCACATTCAATAACTAATAAATTTTTTTCATCTAAAGTTATTTTTATTTCAGAATCAGGTAATCTTCTTATTATTTCACTAAACATTATAGCATTAACAACTGTTGCTCCTTGTTCTTTAACTTCACAACTTATAACATATTCGATACCTATTTCTAAATCATATGTTGTAAATTTAACTTCATTATCATTTGTTTGAATTAATATTCCTTCTAGTATAGGCATTGTTGTTTTTGTAGCTACCGCTTTTGTTACGGAATTAAGGGCTTTAAGGATATT
>CALXWQ010000061.1 GCA_944392435.1 uncultured Clostridia bacterium | reverse complement strand
TATAGGGTTATCTGTTACTAGATAAAGGTCTTCGAATTAAGCATGTCCTGCAACGGTAGTTCTAATTAAAATAGCATCGCTACGTCCCGACGGAGCTTCCTGCTCCGCTCAGCTATTTTAATTAGAAGCTCCCTGCGCGGACTTATAGTTCAGATTAACCATTATCTAGCAACGGGTTATCTCGAAAATATTAATATTAGTCTTGATAAAGAGGAAAAAAAGTGTTAATATATATTAACAGAACAAAGGAACGGTAAGAAAAAAGTCTTAAAGGTAATAGAGATTTGATAAGTTATAGAAAATACAATTTTTCATAGCTTAGTAGAGAAAGGGAAAAATATGTTTAGCAAAATAGAAAAAGGTGATGTAATAGGAATAATTGCACCATCTTCAAAAATAGATAAAGATGATATAGAAGTTATAAATAATTCAGTACTATTAATGGAAAGCACAGGATTAAAAGTTAAATTCGGAAAAAATGTTTTTAAGAATACTTTGGGTTATGGTGCAACTCCTAAGGAAAAAGCGGAAGATATAAATGAAATGTTTGCAGATAAAGAAGTAAAAATGATTTTTTGTGCAAGTGGTGGATTTAATTCAAATACAGTTTTGGATTATTTAGATTATGAGTTAATAAAACAAAATCCAAAGCCTCTATGTGGTTTTAGTGATAGTACATCTTTAGAGAATGCAATTTATACTAAAACTGGAGTACTAACATTTAATGGCCCTACATTTAAAGCATTAACATCATGGGCAACCCCTTATGCATATGAAGAATTTGTAAAAAGATTTATGAAAGCGGACATGACACTTGGACAGGCTGATGATGAATATAAAACAATTCAAGAAGGTACAGCACAAGGAATATTGGTTGGAGGAAATTTAAGTTTGGTAAGTCAAATGTCTTGTGGTAAATACAGCATAGATTTTACAAACAAAATACTATTTATAGAAGAATTTTGCCTAGAATCACCTCCCGAACTAGTTTCAAATCATTTATATTATATGAAGCAAAATGGTGTATTTGATAAAATAAAAGGCATATGGGTAGGTAACTATGATGGAAGTGTAGCCTTAGAAAAAATATTGTTAAATGTTTTAGAAGGAGATTATAAATTTCCAATAATAAAATCAAACAATTTTGGTCATACAGAAAAGAAAACTGTAATACCTGTTGGAGGAAAGGCTAAAATTGATACTAGTAAAAAGGTAAAAATTGAAATAATAGAGAATTTTATTGATTAGAGAAACTTAAACAAAAGAAACTTAAGCATTTATTTCATATCCAAGAAGGAAGGGAAAAAGATGTACAATAATTGGGAAGAACTAGAAGAATCAATAGAAAAATGTAATAAATGTAAATTATGCAATACAAGACAAAATATTGTTTTTGGTGTAGGAAACAAAAATGCAGATATTATGCTAATAGGAGAGGGTCCAGGTGCAGATGAGGATAAACAAGGAATACCTTTTGTGGGTAGAGCAGGTAAGCTTATGGATAAAGCATTTGAAGGTTTAGGAATAGAAAGAGAAAGTGTGTATATTGCCAATATTGTAAAATGTAGACCGCCTGGAAATAGAGTGCCAGAGGATGATGAGGCAGTTGCATGTTTGGACTATTTACGAAATCAAGTTATATTAGTTAAGCCCAAAATAATTGTACTTTTAGGAAGTACAGCTCTAAAAAATATATGTGGAAAAAATTATGGAATAACATCTTCAAGAGGAAAATGGATAGAAAAAAAGGGAATACTATATATGCCAACATGGCATCCAGCAGCACTTTTAAGAGATGAAAATAAAAAAATAGAATTTTGGAGAGATTTAAAGGAAGTTGTAAGAAAGTACGAGGAATATAAAAATGAATAATAAATACTATGAAAAAATAGATTATGAATTGATAGATAAAAAAGTAGCATATCATGGGAAAAGAATTACAGTAGATGAATTACATTATAGAAATCCAAGAACAGATCAAATTATATATAGAGAACATGTTTTGGCAGGAAATGCAGCTATAATTATGCCTATTACCGATGATGGGAAATTTGTTATGATTAGAGAACCACGTACTCCAATAGAATTGAAAGTACTAGCATTTCCAGCAGGAATGATAGAGAAAGGAGAAACGCCAGAAGAAGGTGCAATAAGAGAATTAGAAGAAGAAACAGGGTACAAAGCAAATTATATAAAAGAGTTGAGAGAAGTGTATCCAGCAATAGGGTATTCTAATGAAAAGACTATAATTTTTTTGGCTAAAAATTTAGTAAAAACTCACAGGCACTTAGATGAAACAGAAGATATTGAAGTACTAGAAATACCAATACATGAAATAAAGACGATGCTAGACAATGGAGAAATAAAAACATCTAGTGAAACAGTAGCATTGCTTCATTATTTCATGTACGAAGAGAGAAAATAATAATTGCATTTGGGCGTTGCTAAATTTTGCTACGAAAATCCTCGACGTACACCAAATACGCCACTGATTTTCTAGCTCATTTGCTTACCAAAAACAATAATTCTTTTACAATTTACAAAAATAAGAAAGGAACTATAAAAATGAACGAAGAAATACAGAAATATTCAGAATATTGTTTGAACTGTCCAACCAAACCATGTAGTCAAAATGGATGCCCTTTAAATAATGATATACCAGCATTTATAAAACAAATTAAAGAAGGAAATATAGAAGAAGCATATAGAATTTTGTCTAAAACAACCATATTAGGCAGTATTTGTGGAAGAATATGCCCACATATGAAACAATGTCAAGGAAGTTGCATAAGGGGAATTAAAGGAGAACCTGTACAAATAGGAAAATTAGAAGCATATGTGTTTGACGAAGCCTTAAAGAATGGATGGTATAGAAATATAGAAAAAACAGATGAACTTAAAGGAAAAAAAGTAGCTGTAATAGGTGGGGGACCTGCAGGTCTTACATGTAGTAGCTTTTTAGCAAGAAGCGGAGCAGAGGTTACTATATACGAAAAGTATGGCAAGCTTGGAGGAATACTAGAGCATGGAATACCAGAATTTAGACTAGAAAAAGATATTTTAGAAAAGACTATTGAGGCTATTTTAAGTATTGGAATAAAAGTAGAGTATAATAGAGAATTAGGTAAAAACTTGGATTTAAAAGAGCTAGAGAAAGAATATGATGCAATATTTTTAAGTTTTGGAGCGAATATTCCTTCAAAAATGAATATCGAAGGAGAAGATTTAGAAGGAGTATATGGCGGAAATAGTTTGTTAGAATATGGAAACCATCCATCTTATAAAGGTAAAAAAGTAGCTGTAATAGGTGGAGGAAATGTGGCTATGGACTGCTCAAGGACAATTAAGCGTTTGGGCGCAGATAAGGTATATGTAATATACAGAAGAGCAGAAAAGCAAATGCCAGCAGAAGTAAAAGAAATAGAGGAAGCAAAAGAAGAAGGTGTAGAATTTTTATTCCAAAACAATATTGTAAAAATAATCGGTAAGAAAGATATAATTAAAAAAGAAGATGCAGAAAAGGCAGAAATACAAAAAAATATAGAGGCAACAGACAGAGTAGAAAAAATAGAATGCATAAGGACAAAGCTTGTAAAAAAAGAGGGAGAAACAAGAGAAGTACCAATAAATATAGAAGGTAGCAATTACGAAATGGACATGGACTATGTGGTAATGGCAGTAGGCTCAAGTCCAGAAAAAGAGCTACTAGAGAAATTAGAACAATCAGGCATAGAGTTAAACAAATGGGGATATATACAAGTAGATGAAAATCATAGAACATCAAATGAAAAAGTGTTTGCAGGAGGGGACTTGGCAGGAGACAAGTCAACTGTTGCATGGGCAGCAAGAGCGGGAAGAGACGTAGCTGAAAGTTTACAAAGGAGACACTTCTAAATTATACACTTCGCTTTTTTGAGGTTAGAAATGAAAATAAAAAATTAAATAAAACCTGTAACAATCTTGTAATAAAAATGTAATATAATTGTAATACTACTTTGACTTTTTTTGTAGTATAATATTGATATATGTAAGAAAATCAACTTTATTACATAGAAAGAAAAAATAATTATGTAATAAAATACTAAGGAGAAATACGTATGAGTATTGAATCAGATTTAAGAAAAGATGGAATAACAGTTATTGGACCTTTAGATACACTAAGCATAAATACAATAGCAAGAGATACTGCTGATAGGTTATGCAAAGCTTTTCCTGATCAAAATTTTATTTTTCAGAATTTATTTATTGCATTATCTAGGATACCAATGTACATTGCAGATATTCCAAAAGGTTTTGCTGAAGCTACATACTTTTATAAAAATTCGTCAATGTACTTTAGACAAGGACTAAGTATAGACGAAATGGAAAAATTTGCAGTGCATGAATTTATACACTATTTGCAAGAGATTAAAGATAAAAAAGGACGACTAGTAAGACTAGGATTATGTGATTATGATGATATTAAGGTATGTGGAATGGGATTAAATGAAGGAGCTGTTCAATTGATGGCTTCAAAAGCTATAGAGTCTCAGGAAGAGATAGTAAAATATTATGGAATTTCATTACCTACAAATAGTCCATCGTATTATCCTTTACTTTGTAATCTAGTAAATCAAATGTCATACATTACTGGAAGAGAAGCATTGTATGATAGTACACTTTATGGCTCTGATACATTCAAGAAGACACTTGCGGAAATGTGTGGGCTTGATAATTTTTTGAAAATGCAATCTAATTTGGACAAAATTTTGAATATAGAGGAAAAGGCTATTAAATTAGACAATCAATTAATGAGTGAAAAATGCGAGGGAATGAAGGCTCAAAAAGTAGCTCAGAAAATAGAAAAATATAAGGGAAAGATAAAAGATTTATTCTTCCAAACACAAAATTTGATTTTTACTTCATATTTTAATACACAATTTAGCAAAATTTCGACAACGGCAGATATAGATAGTTATAGAGTGAAATTGTATAATTATAAAAATTACATAGGAATTTCAGATAATTACCTAGATTTCAATGACTTTTATATAAATAAAATGATGGATTTAGACAATAAATACGAGAACATAATGAATAGTACAAGTTTGACAATTGTAAGCAATTCTAAAATTGCAAGATTTTTTAGAAGAATTCGCGACATATTGTCAGCTACAGTAGAATTAAAGAAATAAGCAATTGGGGGATACCCCAATTGCTTATTTTACAACAATATTATAAATCTTATTCTTTACATAGATTTCTTTAACAACTGTCTTTCCTTCAAGTTGAGTTTGAACATTAGCATTTTCATGTACAATATTTTT
>CALXWQ010000060.1 GCA_944392435.1 uncultured Clostridia bacterium | reverse complement strand
CAAGTTTTTCAGTTTGACGTAAAAACAAAAGTACAGTTCATGACTGATTTTTTAGTTTAGCAATATAAATACCGTGAATTGTAAACACAAAAAGACTAGGAAATGCAGTCCTAGTCTTTTTTACATGATTGACCTATTATTGACGTCAAATATATTTTAAAAGCTTTTTTATTATATGTCAAATTTTTTATTTTATTACTTTTTTATTATTCAACTTTCACTTCATCGTTTTCAGCGATTATTTTTACTTTTTTATGTGGAATAATCTTTCCATCAAGTATTGCTTCTGCGATCTTATCTTCTACATTGCTTTGGATTGCTCTTTTTAAAGGTCTTGCTCCATAATTTGTATCAATACCTTTTTTAGCCACTAAATCTTTTACTGACTTCTCTATCTCCACATTGTATTCTTGTTCTTTTAATCTCTTTTGTACTTGTTTTAGCATTATCTCAATGATTTGTCCAATGTCTTCATCAGTTAATTTATGGAATACTATAATGTCATCAATACGGTTTATGAACTCTGGTCTAAATTGTTTCTTAAGTTCTGCCATAACATCTTTCTTAATTTCTTCGTATTCTTTTTCTTGTCCTTCTGTTTTGTCAGTATCTTTACTAAATCCAAGCACATTTTTATCTGTAATCATTCTTGCTCCAACGTTTGAAGTCATGATAATAACTGTGTTTTTGAAGTTTACTGTTCTTCCTGTTGCATCTGTAAGTCTACCGTCATCTAGTATTTGTAATAGCATATTCATAACATCTGGATGTGCTTTTTCTATTTCATCGAATAATATTACTGAATATGGTTTTCTTCTTATTTTTTCAGTTAATTGTCCTCCTTCGTCATATCCAACATATCCTGGAGGTGAACCAATAAGTTTTGCTACAGAATGTGGCTCCATGTATTCTGACATATCTACTCTTATCATTGCATCTTCATTTCCGAAAAGTGCCTCTGCTAGAGCTTTTGAAAGTTCTGTTTTACCTACACCTGTTGGTCCTAAGAATAGGAATGAGCCTATTGGTCTGTTTGGGTCTTTTAGTCCAACTCTGCCTCTTCTTATTGCTTTGCTTACAGCCTCAACCGCTTCATTTTGTCCAATTACCCTTTTATGCAATGTGTCTTCTAAGTGTTTTAACTTTTCATTTTCATCCTGTGTAATTTTGTTTACTGGTATTTTTGTCCAGCTTGCTATTACTTCTGCTATATCTTCTTCAGTCAAGTTTAAAACATTTTTGCTATTTTTACTTTGCCATTTTTTCTTTTCTTTTTCTAATTTATCCTTTTGCTCATTTTCTTTATCTCTTAAACTTGCAGCTTTTTCAAAGTCTTGAACACGGATTGCTTCTTCTTTTTCTCTATCCAATGTAGCTATTTTTTCTTCTATTTCTTTTATGCTATCTGGCATTGTATATGTTCTCATTTTTACTCTTGAAGCCGCTTCGTCCATTAAATCTATAGCTTTATCAGGCAAATATCTGTCATTGATGTACCTTATAGATAAGTCTACTGCTGCTTTTATTGCACCCTCTGTAATTTTTACATTGTGGTGTGCTTCATACTTATCTCTTAATCCTTCTAGAATTTTTATAGTCTCTTCCTCTGTAGGTTCTCCTACTGTAACAGGACTAAATCTTCTCTCCAAGGCACTATCTTTTTCAATATACTTTCTATATTCATTTAAAGTAGTAGCACCAACAACTTGTACTTCTCCCCTTGCTAAAAGTGGTTTCAAAATATTTGCAGCATCAACAGCACCTTCAGCTGAGCCAGCACCAACTATAGTATGGATTTCATCAATAAATAGAATTACATCTCCTGCTTTTTTTACTTCTGCTAAACATTTCTTAATTCTCTCTTCAAAATCTCCTCTATATTTTGCACCTGCTACCATTCCAGAAATATCAAGGGCTACAACCCTTTTATTTTTTAACATTTCTGGTACATCATCTGCAACAATCTTCTCAGCTAAGCCTTCTACAACAGCTGTTTTACCAACACCAGGCTCACCAATTAGGCAAGGATTATTTTTTGTTCTTCTTGAAAGAATTTGAATAACTCTATCAATTTCAGCTTTTCTACCTATTACAGGATCTAGTTTTCCTTCTCTTGCTTGTTTAGTTAAATCAGACCCAAATTGATTTAGGGTTGGTGTCGAATTAAAACTACCAGAGTTTCTGTCAGTTGATACTGCAGAATTTGCATCCATACCATCTTCATTTAAAACTTTGACAATCTCGTTGTACAACTTCCTAGGCTCCACATCTAAATCTATCATAATCCTAGCTGCAACACTATCCCCCTCACGCATGATGCCTATTAATAAATGTTCTGTTCCAATAAACTCGCTACCCAATCTACGTGCCTCAATAAAAGCATTTTCGATTACTCTCTTACTTCTTGGAGTAAATCCCATGGAATCATTTTGAGTTAAAGGCTCTCCTGTTCCAATAAGCATTTCAATTTCCCTTAAAATATCTTCATCTGTTATGTTTTGATTTCTCAAAACTTGACTTGCTACTCCCGTACCTTCTTTAGCTAATCCATAAAAAAGATGTTCTGTACCTATATAATTGTGTCCAAGTTCTAATGCTATTTCATTTGCTATTTCTATAGCTTTCTCTGCTCTCGCAGTAAATTTATACATCATAAAATTCACTCTCCTTTTTTATAAAAATTTATTTTACTTTCTAATAATTTTATGCTATACTTATTAAGCATACATATAAAAGTTCTTTTTTGAACTACACTACTGATTGCTATTGTAATCATACAAACCCATATGGAGGAGTCATAATGTTAAAAAAAATAATTTATGGCACATTAAGTTTAGGATTACTTCTGGACTTTATTTACTTTATTTATTTAAAGAATATTGCCATTGATTATCACCCAATGAAAATTGTTTATTGGACAGCTTTTATAATTGGTCTAATTTTCATTGTACTTTTTGTTATAGAGCTTATCCGTAACAAAAAAAATTAACTTTCCCCCTATATGGGGGATTTTTTTCAAAGCTTAAACATTATCTTCTTTTACAATCTGTTTTATTACTTCTGCTCTTTTAATTTCTCTCTCATATCCATCTAACTTTTTGCCTAAATATTTTTGTAAATTTCCTGATTTGGTATATAACTCCAATTTTTTTATTTTACTATCATCAATTTCTTTTATTATTCCCAAATCAACACCCATTTTTACATCTGACAACAACTTTTTACACTCCTCAGATGAAATTTTCCTAGCATATGTAAGTAATCCTAATGCTCTATATACCCTGTCTTCTAATTCTGCTTCGTTTTTGCATAAAAACTTTCTTGCTATTCTTTCTTGTTCTATAATCTTCTCTGCAATATTTCTAACATTCGTTATTATTTCTTTTTCTGTTATTCCTATGGTTTGATTATTTGAAATCTGATACATATCTCCCTGATTTTGCGTTCCTTCTCCATATAATCCTTTTATGCTCATTCCAAGATTGTTTACTATTCTAAGAACCTTTGGCAAATTGCCTGTTAACGCTAGGGCTGGCAAATGGACAATAACAGATGCTCTCATTCCTGTACCAACATTTATTGGAGATGCTGTTAAATATCCAAATTTTTGACTATATGAATATTCCAATATTTCTCCTAATTTTTCATCTATTTCCACAACCAAACTCATTAAATTATCTAGTTCTTGCCCACTACTAAACACTTGTATTTTTATATGGTCATCCTCATTAATCATAATACAAATGTTTTCTTCATCATTTATTATAATTGCTTTTTTAGAATTTTCATTCATCACAAATTCTGGACTTATTAAATGTTTCTCTACTAAACTAAGCTTTGTAACATCATCTATATCTTTCAAATCCATATATTTTAGTCCATAGCCTAAGCTAGGTACAATTTCTTTTATTTTTTCCAATATTCTCTCTTGCTCTTCTTTTGAGCACTTATTCAAAAATTTAAATCCATTTAAATTCCTTACAAGTCTTACCCTTGAACTTATAACAACATCTGAATCTTTTCCATTTTGTAAATACCAATTTGACATTTTGTTTCCTCCATTCTTATAATAGGACAATTGGGGACGGGCTTGTTTTGTCCTAAATTTATATTTTACTCTTTGTCAGTCTTTTTTTCGCTTTCTAATTTCTTAATTTCATCACGTATTTTTGCTGCATCTTCGTATCTCTCATCTTTGATAGCTTTTTGCAAATCTTTTTGAAGTTTGTCTAATTTGCTTTCTTCTTTCTTAACTGTTTTCTTTGTAGATGCATTGTCGCCAGCACTTGGTGTTATCTCTCTATATCCTCTTCCAACATGTCTATTTGCGCCTTGCAAATTTTTAAGAATTGGAGAAATTCTATCTTCAAATAAATCATAGCAATCACTGCATCCAAACTCTCCACTATTTACAAAATCATCAAATACTGTTCCGCATGACTTGCACTCTAGACTTCTAGTTCCCATAAAACTTGGAATTAGATTGTCTTCGTAATCATTAAAGAAATCACTTAAAAAACTTGAAAAGCTAATTGGCATGCTGAAATTCATATCCTTTAATCCTAATTCTTTTGCACAATTATCGCAAAGATTCATCTCCTTTTTTACACCATTTATAACTTGTGTGTATCTAAATGTAACCTCGTTTTTTCCACAATTTTGACATTTCATAATAAAAACCTCCTTTAAATTTATCAATATTAAAATCCGTTCCATCTTGCTAGTCATCGACTAAATTAATAAGCATGTTTTTAAAAATTTTTGCTCTTAATTCATCCTTTATATTCTGTGGTACTGTTAGCACATTGTCACTAGTTGCAACTTTTAATAGCTTTGCTTCTTTCTCTGTTACAACACCATATGATAGAAAATTGCTTAAAAATATATCTACCTCTTGTGATGTAATTTTATCGCCTATACTTGATATTGTATGCATTAAATAATTGCTTTTTGTAGTGTTTATTTTACGTATGCTAATATGTCCACCACCACCTCTTTTGCTTTCTACATAATATCCTTGTGATGGCTTAAATCTTGTTGATATAACATAATTTATTTGTGATGGCACACAATTAAAATGCTCTGCCAGGTCATTTCTTTGGATCTCTATATAATCATCATCATCAAATAATTCTTTTATAAATTCTTCTATCATATCTGACATTCTCATTTTTATCACTTCCAATCTTAGGTCGTTATCTGTATAATCTTTTCTCATAGATTACTCTATATACTCTCTTAGACATTTTGTTCTATCTCTATAGTTCTCTTACTTGTTGTAACTCAGTATAAAAAGTTTTGCATTTTTGACTTTGACTTTCTTTGACCTATATTAATATTATACTCCGTTTTTTACAAATGTCAATAGTTTTTTAGAAATTTTTCAAAAGTTTGCCCCCCGCAACTTGCGGGGGGCAAAGGAATTATTGTTAATGCTATTTTTTTACTAGTTACAGGACTTGTCATGTTTTACTAGACGAATCCTGCCGGATACCGCATTTTCACGGCGTTCACTCCTTTTTTGCCTAATTAGGCTCGGATTTGTGTTCTACGGTTTCTAGACAAAACCGGTTGTATACCGTTCCTCCATACGGTTGCTCCTTATCTCAGCCTTTGGCCGCAGGCGTCACAGAACATTTTGCATATTTCTTTTTTTGTTGAAAGACGTACGGTTTTGTGCAAGCATAAACAACTTTCCTCCTTCATAAGTTTATTTGGCTTGTTATCCAAGCACTATAGTCATTATACAACATTTTTAATTTTATGTCAACATTTTTTTGCTATTTCGTCATATCATCTATTTCCTTTGCTCTTTTCTTTTGTCTTTCTGGTGTAAGCCATGCAAAATATGAAGAAATAAATTCACCATATTTTGTAGT
>CALXWQ010000059.1 GCA_944392435.1 uncultured Clostridia bacterium | reverse complement strand
TAAAAATTTATTTTAATACTTGATTTTTGATTTGAAATAATATAGAATGTAAATATTCTATATTATTTTTATTTAAATAAATTAAAATAATAAAAAGCTTAATATTAAAGAGAGGAAAGATAACAATGAGCGTAAAAAAGGCAGTTATACCGGTAGCAGGATTTGCTACTAGATTTTTACCAGCATGCAAAAGCTTACCAAAATGCATGTTAACAATTTTAGATAAACCAATTATACAATATCTAGTAGATGAAGCTGTAGAGTCAGGAATAGAAGAAATATTATTAGTTGTAGGAAGAAAAAAAGAAATAGTACAAGATTATTTTTCAGAAGACAGAGAGTTAGAAGAATTTTTGAAAGAAAGAGGAAAAGAAAAATTTATACCACAAGTTACAAATCTTTCAGGAAAAGCAAAAATCCACTTTATAGAAGAAGAAGGAGGAGCAAAAGGCTTAGGCCATGCAATATATATGGCAAAAGACTTTGTTGGAAATGAACCTTTTGCTATAATGTACGGAGATGTTATAATGCAAGGAGAAAAGCCTTGTTTAAAGGAGATTATTGAAGAACACGAAAAGTTAGGAGCATCTGTAATAGGTGTTGAAAAAGTAGAGTGGAAAGATGTACCTAAATATGGAAATGTATCAGGAGAAGCTATAAACGATAGACTATATAAAGTAGAAAAAATGCAAGAAAAACCAAAAATAGAAGAAACAAAATCAAATTTAGCTATATCAGATAGACATGTACTAATGCCAGACTTGTTTGATTTCTTGGAAAAAACAAAGCCAGGAAAAGGCGGAGAAATTCAAGTAACAGATGCATACAATAGTATGGTTGGTACAAAAGAAGGAGTTTATGCATACCACTATAAAGCACAAAGATTTGATTCGGGAGATAAACTAGGATTTGTAAAAGCATCAATAGATGAAACACTTAGAAGACCAGAATTAAGAGACGATTTAATAAGTTTTATAAAGAATTTGCAACTTTAATGTTAATGTAACAATTATATATTAGTTACAATTCATGGCTAGTTTTTTAGAGAAGAAGTATATATTTTTTTCTTTTTATTTCCGGCCCCCAACTGCATACACACTGTAAAAACTTCGTTTAACAGTTTGTAAACTTGTCGGTCCCCACCTTAAGCACTCCAATAAAAAGAAAAAATATATACTTCTTCTCTATATTAATATTACTATGAATTGTAACATATATTAACGATTTAGAACTATAACTTTTTAAAAATTATAGTTTTTTTTTTGAATATATGTTATACTTTCTGTGTCATATTATTTATAATAATCACATTAACAGAATAATAATTAATAATATAATAATTTAATATATTAATAAAACTAATATAAAAATTATTATAATTTGAAAATAAGTTTTTGCTAGAACTAAATAGTTCAAAAGGAGGAAAAATGGAAAGTTACATGGAAAAATATGATGAATGGCTTAATAATCCAGTCATTGATGAAGAAAGTAAAAAAGAATTATTGTCAATTAAAGAAAATAGAGGAGAAATTGAAGATAGATTTTATAAAGAACTAGAATTTGGTACAGCAGGTTTAAGAGGTGTAATAGGAATTGGAACAAATAGAATGAATAAATATACAGTAACAAAAGCCACACAAGGATTAGCAAACTACATAATTAAGAAACAAGGGCAAAACAAAGGTGTTGCAATTGCATATGATTGTAGAATAATGTCTAAAGAATTTAGTGAATATACAGCTAATTGTCTAAATGCAAATGGAATAAAAACATATGTATTTGAAGATTTAAGACCGACACCAGAGCTTTCATTTGCTGTAAGAGAACTTGGCTGTATTGCAGGAATAGTAATAACTGCAAGCCATAATCCACCAGAATACAATGGGTACAAAGTGTACTGGGAAGATGGAGCACAAATAGTTGAACCGACAGATAAAGAAATTATAGATGAAGTTAATAAAGTGTCTGATTTTGCTACTATAAAAACAATGGATAAAGAAGAAGCTATAGAAAAAGGATTGTACAACATAATAGGAGAAGAAATAG
Organism: uncultured Clostridia bacterium; assembly: GCA_944392435.1. Lineage (GTDB taxonomy): Bacteria > Bacillota > Clostridia > TANB77 > CAG-508 > CALXVA01. Next base: position 3,940 of record CALXWQ010000059.1, on the reverse strand, counting down.
ATAATAGGTATATAGAAGAATTAAAAAAATTAGTAGTTAATGAAGATGCAATAAAGAAAACACAAAAAGATATAAAAATAGTATATACTCCACTTCATGGAACAGGTGGAATGCTTGCAAAAAGAATATTAAAAGAGATAGGTTTTGAAAATGTATTTGTAGTTAAAGAGCAAGAAAAACCAGATGGACATTTCCCAACTGTAAGCTATCCAAATCCAGAAGATCCAAAAGCTTTTGAATTAGCATTAGAATTAGCAAAAAAAGTTGAAGCAGATGTAATATTAGCAAATGATCCAGATGCAGATAGAATTGGAATATATGTTAAAGATGCTAAAAATAATGAATATATACAATTTAATGGTAATATGACTGGAAATTTAATAGCTGAATACATATTATCACAGAAAAAAGCAAATGGAACATTACCGACAAATGGTGCAATAATTAAAACAATTGTATCATCAAATATGACAGATGCAATAGCAAAGGAATACGGAGTAAGACTATTTTCTACATTAACTGGCTTTAAAAATATAGCAAAAATTATTAGAGAATGTGAACAAAAACAATCATATAAATGCTTATTTTCATATGAAGAAAGTTATGGTTGTATAATAGGAACACATGCGAGAGATAAAGATGGAATAGTTGCGGTAATGACAATATGTGAAGCAGTAGCCTACTATAAAATGCATGGATTAACTTTATGGGAACAAATGAACAAAATGTATGAAAAATACGGATATTATAAAGAAAGACAGATGGCAATTACTCTAAAAGGTATAGAGGGAGCAGAAGAAATAAGAAAAATGATGGAAAACATGAGAAATAATCCACCAAAAGAAATAGCCGGGTTAAAAGTAAAATCATTTGGAGATTATAGCAAACAAGAAATAGTAGATGAAAATGGAAACAAAACTTCTACAGGACTTCCAAAATCAAATGTACTATATTTTGATTTAGAAAAGAATTCTTGGGTATGTGTACGTCCATCAGGTACAGAGCCTAAAATAAAATTCTATATGGGAGTATGTGAAAAGAGTATGATTGGTGCAGACAATAAATTAGAAGCCTTAGAAAAAGAAGTTAAACAAATGTCAGAAAATGCAAAAAAATAAAAAATATTAAAATAAAATTATAAATATAAAACAAAATTATAACTAGTAAAGAAATATAAATAAAGCACAAAAACTAATTAATTTTGTGCTTTATTTTACATCTTTCCAACCATTTATATTAGCACGTTTTATAGCACCCATCAAATTTGCACGTACATTTGGAATTTTAACAGTCAATTTATATAACATATCCTTAATGTCTTCTCTTTTAGAGATTCCATCCATGGGACATGTCTTGGACATAACAGAGATATTATTTCTTTTAATAAACTTCTTAATTTCTTTTTCAGAAGCATAAACTAAAGGGCGAATTAAAGTTATTTTCGATCTGTCCATATAACTAATAGGGGCGAAAGTAGATAAATTGCCAGCATATAACATGTTCAAAAAAAACGTCTCTAAAACATCATCCTCATTATGTCCTAGAGCAAGTTTATTACAACCATATTCTATTGCGGTAGAATTTAAAATTCCTCTACGAAGATTAGCACATAAAGAACAAGGATTTTTTTCCTTTCTAATATCAAAAACTATTTCTTTTATATGGCTTTCGTATTCAACATATTCAACACCAATTTTAGAACAGGTATCTCTTAGAAAATCTGAATTAAAAAACTCGAAACCTGGATTTACACTAATAGCAATCAAATCAAAATGTTTTGGATAAAACCTTTGAAGAGCTTTTAACCCCATTAAAAGAGTTATAGAATCTTTACCACCAGATAGAGCAACAGCTATTTTATCACCTTCATCTATCATATTATAGTGTTCTATTGCTTTCCTTAAAAAACCTAATATTTTTTGCATAAATACTCCTTTAAATAAAAAATTACTGTGCACATAAAATAATTATACCATTAATGTCAAGATTATATTAGAAAAACGTAGGTAAAATGGTTACTAGGTAAAGATTTTTATTAGTGTTGCTGTGCTAAAAATGCCTAATACCTGTGTTACAGAATAAATAAGCTATAGATAATTATATAGTAACGTAAAATGTAATAAGAGTAGAAAACAAAAAAATTTAATAGTAAACAGTTGTAAAGCTCTTAACAAATAACAAAAAATATAAAAGCGCATTGTTATATTTGGGGTAAACAATACATATTTACTTATATAAAAACAGTCAATAGCAAAGAAATAATAACAAAAAATGAATAAAAAAATTAATATAATTTAAAATTATATGATATAATTTTTGTAAAAATTTAACAAAAGTAAGGAGAAATATTAGTGGAGAAAATAAAAAAAATACGATTTTTAAAAAACAAAGAAAATAAAAAGATTTTTTTAATAACATTAATAACTTCTATGGTAGTACATTTTCAATTATATGCACTAATAATAACAGGACCAGATACATTAATAAATAGTATGTATCATCAAGCAGACATATGGGAAGCGATGCTATTAAGATTTGGACTAGACTTTATGCAGGCAATAAAAGGAAACATCGTTTCACCAATATTAGCTACACTTTTAAGTAGTGTATTTTTAGCAATAACTGTTGTTTTAGTAATAGATATTTTCAAAATCAAAAATAAATATTTAAAATATATAACTTCAATATTATTTTCAGTAGCTCCAAATATATCTGCAACATTAACATTTTTTTATTGCTCTGATGCATATATGTTAGGTATGCTTCTAGCAACATTATCAGTGTATATAATAAGAAAATATGAGAATAAAAAATGGCCTATAATTATAGGTGGAACGCTAATTGCTATTGCAATGGGAATGTACCAAACATACTTATCAGTAGCACTGGTATTAATTGTATCAACAACAATTATAGATATTTTTAATAAAAAAGAAACAAAACAAAAATTTATAAATATCCTAAAAAATATACTTATGATAATTTTAAGTATAATAGTATTCTATATACTAGCACATTTAACTCTAATATGTAAAAACTTGTTAATAAGCTTTTATAGTGGAGCAAATGAAATAGGATTTTCTACATTAATTAAATTACCAATATTATTACCAGAGGCATATAAAAGCTTCTTTGATTATTTCTTCACAGATGGAATACTACCAAATACAATATGGCATACAAATATTTTGTACATAATTATTTTTACAATAATATTACTTTCTATAATATGTTTAATAATAAAAAATAAACTTTATAAAAATATAATAAATTTAATATTATTAATAATATTTTTAGTTACTTTACCAATTTGTTTTGGAGTAATAGAAATTATAGCGCCAGATGTAAATATACATATTTTAATGGCATGTTCAATGATATATGTATTTCCAATATTCTTTACAATTTTGGAAATGCTACCAAAAGGAAAAATTACTGAAACTTTTAAGTATATAGTTACAATTTGCAGTATATTAATAGCATGGAACTATATTTGGCAAGATAATGCTTCATATATTGCAATAAAATCAATGCAAAACCAAGCAGAATCTACAGCAACAAGATTAGTAACACAAATTGAGCAACTGGATGAATATACTCCAGAAATGCCAATACTATTATCTGGAGGATTTGAAAATAATGAATATTTTGAAAAAAATAATACATCAATAGAAACCAAAAAAATATATGATAGAACATGGGGATTTATATCAGAGTATCCAACAATATGGTGGGGAAATTTAGATAGTTGGAGAAAAATATTTTATGAATATGTAGGAGTAAATGTAAAATTAGTTAGCGAATGGGAATGTCAAGATATATTTAAAACAGAAGACTATAAAACAATGAAGCATTATCCTGAAAACGGTAGCATAAAAATAATTAATAATACAGTAGTTGTAAAGTTGAGTGATTAAAAATATTTATAAAGAGGAGAAAG
>CALXWQ010000058.1 GCA_944392435.1 uncultured Clostridia bacterium | reverse complement strand
TTGGACATTTGGGACAGGTCTACTATAAAATAAATTTTAAAAAAATGTTGAAGATTACCTAAAATAATGATATAAACTATGTAAAAGATATAATTTTATTAAATAGTTAAAATTTATTTAATAAAGTAAAGGAGAGAAGCAATGAATTTTTATAATTATTTAGAACAAAATGCTAAAGAAGATGGAGTTGAAAAATTAGTAGTAGGTGCAATAATTGCTAATGAAAAAGGAGAAGTATTTTTAGCTCAGAGAAAAACAGATGATTTCATGGGCGGAAATTACGAGATACCTGGAGGAAATGCTGAGAAAGGAGAACATATTTTAGATTCTTTAATAAGAGAAGTAAAAGAAGAGACAAATTTAGATGTTAAGAAGGTTGTGTCGTATGTAAATTATTTTGACTATTTATCAGGTAGTAATAAAAAGTGTAGACAATTCAATTTTAAAGTAGAGGTTACTGGAGGTCCAATAGTATTAACTGAACATGATACATATAAATGGATAGGATTAGAAGATATTGAAAAAGTAGATAAAATATCACCAGAAGTGAAACAAGTACTTTTGATATATAAATTTAATGAAGAACAGAATGTTGCTAAGTAGATTGATATAAAAATATGCTGATATGAAGATTAAAAAATAAGTAATTACAAATAACGGAGTATGAAATGAAAATTTTAATTGTAGAGGATAATAGAACAATTGCTGAGGGGCTAAAAAGCTCTTTGCAAAGTAAAGGTTTTGTTGTAGAAGTAGCATATAGCGTAAATGAAAGTAAGAAAGTTTTAAAAAATAATATATTTGATTTAGTAATTTTAGATATAATTCTTCCTGATGGAGATGGAATGCAATTATGCAAAAGCATAAAGGAAACGTCAAATATTCCGATTATTTTTCTTACTGCTAAGGACAGAGAAAGTGATATTGTAAAAGGCTTGGAAATAGGAGCAGACGATTATATAGTAAAGCCTTTTAGAATAGGAGAGTTGGTTGCGAGAATTAATAATGCACTTAGAAAGTACAAAAAAGATAGCAATGTAATAAGAATAGAGAGTTTAATAATAGATATTGACAAAATGAACATATCTAGAAATGATGAGGAAATATTTTTAACAAGTCTTGAATGGCGTATATTGATTACTTTATTAAATTCAAGAGGTAATATTGTTACAAGAGATAGGCTATTAAATCTTGTTTATGATATAAGTGGTAATTTTATTAATGATAATTCACTTACTGTATATATTAAAAGATTGAGAGAAAAATTAGAGGATGATGTTAATAATCCAAAAATCATAAAAACAATAAAAGGTATAGGGTATAGGATTGAAAATGCAGATAAATAGTTTGAAAAATAAGAATGTTAGAAAATATTTAATTTTAGCGATATTGACAGTAGTTATATTAACATCTGTAGTATTTTTTATTTTATTTCTTGAGCAAAAAAATGTTTCGGAGCAGGTGCTTATTAAATATAATGTGCTTAATTTAGATGAAAGTCTTGCTCTGGAAGAAATTAATAATCAATTGTTTAGCTACTTGTATATAGCTACAGGCACCATTTTCGTTATACTTTTTCTAGTTATAGCATACTTTCTTTTTGCTCTAAATAGGAATGAAAAAGAAATTAAAAACATGAGGGTATACATAGATGAAATTGCTAAAACTGATTATAAGATAGACATTGAAAATATGTCTGAGAGCGAAATGAGTAATTTAAAAAATGAAATATATAAAATTGTATTGGAGCTTAAGGAAAAATCTGAGAATCTTGCAAAAGATAGAGAGACACTTTCAAATCATCTGGCTGATATATCTCATCAAATTAGAACACCTCTTATGGCAATTAGTTCAATGGTAGATGCTATTATAGCAAATGAAGATAAGCTAGACGAAAATATACGTAAGTTTATATATGAAATTTCAAGGCAATTAGACCAGATAAATTGGTTGGTAGATAATTTATTAAAAATGGCTCAATTAGATACTAAAACTGTAGATTTTAACAAAGAAGATACTAATATAAGAAATCTAATTGAAAAAATCGAAAAAAATATGAGTATATTTTTAGAACTAAAAAATCAAAAGTTAGCTATAAATATTAATGAAAACATACATGCATTAATTGACTCTAAATGGATGACAGAAGCAATAGAAAATATTATAAAAAATTGCATCGAGCATTCTGCAGAAAATTCTAAAATTCAAATATCAGCAATACAAAACCCTTTATTTGTTCAAATAGAAATTAAGGATAATGGGTCTGGAATTAGTGAGGAGGATTTGCCTAGAATTTTTGACAAATTTTATAAAGGAAAAGGGGCTAGCAACAACAGCTTTGGAATAGGTCTATCACTTGCTAAGAGTATTATAGAAAGTCAAAATGGAGAAATAGAAGTGGAAAGTAAAGTAAGCAAAGGGAGTACTTTTAGAATAAAACTATATAAGATTAAATGAATTTGTTATTCATCAAAAATGATTTTGTATTGTATTATTTACATCTTTATTTTTAAAGAAAAAGCATATATTTTTCTTTTTATAAGAGTGCTTAAGATATGGACAAACAAGTTTACAAACTATCAAATGAAACTTTAGGTTGATACAGTTCGTATGATCTTTTGCACTGAAAATAAAATGAAAAATATATGCTTCTCTGGATACAAATATACCTGTGAACCGTAATAATTCTAAATATAAGATAGCAAAATCAAAATTGTCATTTTAAAGTCACTTTAGTTAGATATAATTTAATTCAAAGGAGGATGTGTATGGAAATCTTAAAAATAGAAAATATAACAAAGAAATATGCAAATGGGGATAAGGAACTATATGCATTAGATGATGTATCTTTTACTGTGAATCAAGGTGAGTTTATTGCAATAGTTGGACCTAGTGGTAGTGGAAAATCTACTCTTCTACACATGATAGGTGGAATAGACAAGCCTACAAAAGGAAAGATATATATAAATGGAACTGATATTTCTTCACTAAAACCTGATAAAATGACTATCTTTAGGAGGAGAAATATTGGTATAGTATACCAGTTTTACAATTTAATTCCCACACTTAATGCAGAAGATAATATAATTTTGCCTGTATTATTGGATGGCAAAAAAGTAGATAAAGAAAAATTAAATGAAATCATCAAGTTATTAAAAATTGAAGATAGAAGAAAAGCAATGCCATCACAGCTTTCAGGCGGAGAACAGCAGAGAGTTTCGATTGGAAGAGCACTTATGAATAATCCAAGCATTATTTTGGCAGATGAGCCAACGGGAAATTTGGACAGTATGGCTTCTAAAGAGATTGTTGAGATTTTTAAGTATTACAATAAAGCATACAAGCAAACTCTTATTATAGTTACACATGATGAAAAGATAGCATTACAAGCTGACAGAATTATTAAATTAGAAGATGGAAAAATTATAGGAGACGAAGGTTGAAAAATAAATTTGGTCGGTAAATCATGCTAGTAAGTATGTATCAAGCAGATAAAGGGGGGAATGTTAATGGGAGTATCATGGAAATTAGCTTTAAATTATTTAAAAAATAATAAAAAGCGAACTTTTATTGTTGCAATTTGCATCCTTATTTCCACAGTTCTCATTACAACAATATTATTGTTGATTGATAGCTATAGAGAATATATGATTAATTCTGAAAGAGCAAGAGGAAATTGGGAAGTTCGGATATAGTGATATTACCTATGAAGAGGCATGTACTATTGAAAAACATAGTAATGTAAAAGAAATTTCTATCATAAAGGATTTAGGAAATTATAAAAATATTACTAGAACAGATGCATTTTATGTATTTCCAACTATTGTAGGGTGTGATGAAAATGCAATAAATAATTTGATAAAAAACAATTTAGTTGATGGTAGACTTCCAGAAAATTCGAATGAAGTAGTTGTTGATACAAACAATAACTTTGATAAGATAGGGGATACTTTAGTTCAGACTTTGGAGAGTGGAGAGACTAAAGAATACACAGTTGTTGGGAAAATAAATAATTATTATTATGGTTTCTTTAATTCAAATGAAGCTATAACTTTGCTAAATAGAAATGATTTGCAGCCAGATGATAGGGTTACTATTACAATCATAAGTAATAACATCAAAGAGATATACAATGACTATTTTGATATTTACTATCAACTAGGATCTTATAGAAATAATCAGGGCTCAACATTGGATGAAATGGTGAGATACAATAAAACATTACTAGAATACGCAAATGTACTAGACTACACATCTGATTTTCAAAAAAATATTTATGCTTTGGAAGGTGTTTTTGTTGGTATCATAGTAGTAAGTTCAATGATATTTATATATTCTGTTATAAATATAAGCGTGATAGAAAGAAAAAGATATTTTGGAATTCTAAAGTCAGTTGGAACTACTACTAGTCAAATGAAAAGAAGTATAAGAATAGAATTGCTAATCATTTTGATAGTAACAATACCGTTAGGAATTCTAATAGGAATTGGACTAGACTGTTTATTAATAACATTAATAAATAACATGTTACCTGAACTCACAACTTCATATAGCACAATATTTAATTTCCTTGAAGCAAATGAAGAAATGAATGTTGCCATTCCTATGAGCACAATTGGAATATCTATATTAATTATAATAATAACAGTATATGTATCATCAATATTGCCAATAAAGAAAGTGTCAAGATTGCAAGCAATCAGCTTGATAAAACAGAATAAGGAAAAAGTACGAATAAAAAAGACCAAAAAGATGCACCGCGAAAATTTAGATGGAAAACACATAGAAAGTAAATTAGCTTTTAAAAATATAGAAAGATATAAGGCAAGATATTCAGCGATTATAATGTCTCTAATCATCAGCATTGCATTGATTATAGTAAGCAATTATTATATTGTAAATATAACTGCAAATACATATGACCCAGGATATAATTATGAAATTGGTATTATGTATGATGAAAGCAAACATGATAATCTAATTGAAAAAATTATTGATGACATACAAGAAGCTGGAATTGCAGATAAACTAATTTCAAATAGTTTTACGGGATATACCATGGTTATAGATGAGAAAGATATAAGTGATGAAGAAAAAGAAGCAGGTAATAAATTATATGGCGAAGAGAATCCTATGTACCCACATTTTGAGTTACACTTTGCGTCAGATGAATATGACTATAATGATGTTTTAGAGCTTTATACTAGACCAATGTCCATACTAACACTAAACGAAGATGCATATAATAAATATTTGCAAGAAATAGGAGTAGATAAACTAGAAAAAAACGAGTGTATTTTTGTAGATTATATAAATGAAAAAACAAAATATTATGACAATATAAAGCTTACAAACTATAATGAAGGAGACGAAATATTATTAACAAATTTGTCTTTAAACATTGGTGATGATGTAGATGAATTTATTGAAGAAAAAACTACTCCTATAAAAATTAAAAAGATAACTGACAAAATCCCACAGGGGTTAAGCACACAAGAGTATGGACCTGTCATAATAGGAACTGAAGATACAATTGAATATATCCAAGAATATCGATTTGGTGAAAGTAACAATGATTATGAAGTTAAATATGAATATATTTTCTTACAAGTAAGTGATATTGATAGTGCAAATCAATTTTTAGAAAATGTAAAAGAAAAATATTCTTTAAATGATTATGACGAAGACGATTTAAATAATAGAGATAATGATAATAGTATAAGAGGACATGAACTTACATCGCAAGATAAAATAGATACAGTTATGTTATTAAGAAACATATTTATATACAGCTTTATTGTAATAATCACTTTGATTGGAATACTAAACATGTATAATGCAATAAACACAAACTTGGAAACAAGAAAGAGGGAAGTAGTTAGCCTAATTACAATAGGAATGGAAGGAAAACAAATAAATAAAATGTTATTCATAGAAAATGCGATATGTGGAGTACTAGCACTAATACTTGGAATTGCATTTGGACTTTTCGCATCATATATAGTCTACTTCATTAGTATTGACTACTCATGGTACGCATTTGAAATTCCATGGCTATCTTTAATAAT
>CALXWQ010000057.1 GCA_944392435.1 uncultured Clostridia bacterium | reverse complement strand
ATTTTGATTTTTCACTAATTTCCGATGTGAACTGTAACTTTTAACTTCCAATCACTTTATTTACAATAGCATTACTATCTATTTTGTAATATACCATTAATTCTTCTGCTTTTCCGCTTCTTCCAAAACAATCTGGCACACCCATTCTTTCTACTCTAGTTGGACATTCCTCAGCTAAAACTTCACATACACTCGAGCCTAATCCTCCAATTATATTATGGTCTTCTACTGTAATAATTCTTTTTGTTTCTTTCGCACATTTTACTATTAGATTTCTATCAATAGGTTTTATTGTATGCATATCTATTACTCTTACATTTATTCCATTTTCTTTCAAGATTGCTTGTGCCTTTAGTGCCTCCGCAACAGTCGCACCTGTTGCTATAATACTAGCATCCGTTCCATCTCCTATTTGAACTCCTTTTCCGATTTCAAATTTTTCTGTTACTTCATATATAACAGGTGTAGCCATCCTGCACAAGCGCAAATAAACTGGTCCATTAATTTTTGATATTTCTCTTACTGCCCACTTAGTTTGGATATCATCAGAGGTACACATTACAGTCATATTTGGTAGTGTTCTCATCAAACTTAAATCTTCTATCATTTGATGTGTTGCACCATCTTCCCCCACAGTTACTCCTGCATGAGTTGCTACAATTTTCACATTCAAATTTGGATATGCTATACTATTTCTTATTTGTTCATATGCTCTTCCTGCTGCAAATACTGCAAATGTACTAGCATATGGTATTTTCCCAAAAGTAGATATTCCAGCTGCTACTCCCATAAGGTTTTGTTCAGCAATTCCAACATTTACAAATCTATCCGGAAACTTTTTAGCAAAAATACCTGTTTTAGTCGCAGTCGTTAAATCTGCATCTAATACGACTATATCTTTATTTTCCTCTCCTAATTTAGCAAGTTCTTCTCCATAACTCTGACGAGTTGCGATTTTCTTATCTAAATTCATCTTTATTTCCTCCTATCTCATTTTTTCAATTAACATATTGTTAAGTTCCTCCATAGCCAAGTTATATTCTTCTTCATTTGGAGCCTTTCCATGCCATCCTGCTTGATTTTCCATAAATGAAACTCCCTTTCCTTTAATTGTCTTTGCTATTATAACATTGGGCTTTCCTTTTGTTTGCTTTGCCGTTGTAAAAGCGTCAATTAGATTATCTATATTATGCCCATCAACATTGATTACATTAAATCCAAAGCTTAAAAATTTTTCTGTTAAATTATTCATTCCACCAACTTTTTCTATCTCTCCATCAATTTGCAAATTATTATTATCCAAAATTACACATAAATTATCAAGTTTATTTTTGCTGGCTAATGTTAGTGCTTCCCACACTTGTCCTTCCTCTATCTCTCCATCTCCTAGTATGCAATAAATCTTACAACCTGCTTTATCCATTTTAGAAGCAATTGCCATGCCAACTGCTGCAGAAATTCCTTGTCCTAGCGAACCAGTTGTCATATCAACTCCAGGAACTTTTTTCATATCAGGATGTCCTTGTAAATCACTCCCTATTTTTCTAAAAGTTTTCAAAAGTTCTTTATCAAAATACCCTTTTTGAGCAAGCACACTGTATAAAGCTGGGCATGCATGTCCTTTTGATAGAACTAATCTATCCCTGTATGGATCATTTGGTTTCTTCTCATCTACATTCATTTGATTAAAATATAGAACTGTTAAAATATCTGCACATGACAACGCTCCCCCTGGATGTCCAGATTTTGCATTGTATACAGCTTCAATTATACCTTTTCTAACTTCTACTGCAATTCTTTTAAGAGCTTCAACATTTGTAATTTTCATCTTTTCTCACATTCCTTTCAAATAATTTCATATTTTCCTTATCTTTAAATTATTATCTAAGTACTCTGCCTAATCTTGTTCGTTTTTTAGCAAATAAATGGTAAAAAGTTAATAACTATTTGATATCTGCGTTACTGTTTAGTATAATGTTCTTTCAAGAAGGAACGGAACGGACTGTATGTATCTATTTTTACACTGAACAGTAACATAATCTACTTAATAATTTCAAAATTGCATCAATCCATCTAGCAAGTAAGAATTTAAAATTATTTCCCTAAACTCCCAACTCATTACTTATTATGTTCGCACTTTCTTCCTCAATTGTATTTGTTTCTGATTTTTCTTCTTCCACAACATTTTCCAATTGATTTATTAAATCTTGTAGTCTTTGTATGTCTCTTCCCATCATTTCATAATCAGAGTTAGATGTAGATTCTTTTAAATTATTGTTTGCTTTAATCACAGCATTTACTAAATCTTCTATACTATCTGTATTTTCTACTTCTATATCAACTGCATATTGAGATACTAGGTTTCTTAAAGCTTTATTCAAATCATCTCCTATGGCTAATTTATTTCCTGAAGCAACAATTACCTTTTTTAGAGTTGGTACTGAGTCCTCTTCATTTATATATTGCTGATATACTGGCTCTACATATAAAAGTGTATTATCTAATGGTACAATTATCATGTTTTTAGTTATTCTAGTTCCTGTGACATTTAACGCTTCTAATTCAGCTGATATTTCTTCGTCTTGTTCAATCTGAGTATCTAATTGCATTGGACCTAATATATTGCTATCAGCTTCGAATTTATATAGTGTAAGTTTTGGTGTTCCTGACTCATATGTTCCTATCATGTATGATATTATATTTTGTTTTTCATTTGGAGTATATGGTAATACCAATCCAAGTTTACTTTCTTGTGAATCAATTGTCTTTACCATTGTGTAATAAGGATCTATGTCAATACCTGAATTTGTAGTAACCCTTCCAGTATTGTGTGTTGCTATATCCCATACATCATCTCCTCTGTACAACACATCTGGTTGTATGTCATGATATCTTTGTGCTATTCCAGCTTGAATATTGTACAAGAACTCTGGATAAATAAATTGACTACTTATATCACTTGGTATTTGTTCAGCTGTAAACAAATCAGGATAAATTTTTTCATATGCTATAGCTATTGGGTCTGTTCTATCTGTTATATAGAACTTAATTGTTCCATCATATGCATTGATAAGCACTTTTACTGAATTTCTTATATAATTTAATTCTAACTTGTTTAATGCATCTAATTGCAATGTTGTTTTTTGAGAATATGGATAATTATTTGATGTTGTATATGCATCTAATACCCATATAAGTTCTCCATTATCATCAACTATCATATATGGATTTTCATCATACAATAAGTATGGCATTAATGTTTTAGCTCTTTCAATTATATTTCTATTTGTCAAAATTTTACTATTGCTATTTACATTTGCTGAAAGTGCTAAGTTTAAATCTCCTTCTTTTATGCCTAATATAAATCTATCTATAAAGTTTAAACTCAAACCTGCTTTTCCATCATATACATTTTCTGTGTTTGTCGTACTTGAAGCAGGATAGTCGAATTCTTTTCTATTTTTGCTATTTGTTACAATATTATTATCTGTTTGTAGTCCAAAATAAATTCTTGGCTTTGTAACAGTTATTATATCTTCGTTTGAAGTATTAAAGTTCTTTTGCAATTTTATTAAATTTCCATTTGAATCTGTAGAATTTGCAGAAGTAACTACTATACCATATCCATGAGTATATTCATATGTTTGATTATTATATGTACCATTTTTATTTGATATTTCTCTAGGAGATATATATAGTAATTGTCTCTTTCCATCTACTCTATAGCTTGCAATCTTTGCTGTATCATATGTATAATAGCCTTTTTCTGTTTGTACAGCATTCAAATCCTTAAGAACTGTTTCTTTATCAACTATTGCAATATTGTCTATTGTATCTTTCATTTTAATTAATGTATTTTCTGTAATTGTCTCTCCACCATTTTCTATAGTGAATACTTGTGCATCTAAACCATATGCCTCTTTAGTGTATGTTATGTTGTTTTGTATATTTTTTTCTTCTCTATCTAATTCATTTGGTGTTACAAATATTGCTTGGAATAATGCCATTATAACTATTAAAACTATTATATATATAGGTACAACTAATATCCACGCCACTACTTTTTTTGTTTTACCATCATTAAATGATTTTATTGCCATAAATACCGATATTATTATAATTATCGGCAATATTCTATATCCCCACAATTTTATGGTAATATCCGTTATTCCTGCGCCATAAATTGAATAAGTTGTATCTTCTTGCAAATTTAAGAATTTACCAAACCCAATATCTTGCGTTTTGACAAATACAAATATAGCTAATACTATTGAAAGTATTTTAATATTTGTAAATAATTGTTTTAGCAATTTACTTTTCTTTAATGTTTCTCTATCAACACCATCAAAGCAAATATTAAATACAGCTATATAGTAAATCACTGTATAAATTGTAATTCCTATTATTAACAGCATTACATACATAAGAATAGTTTCTATAAACGGTTTTTGAAACATAAAATACCCAATATCATATGTAAATATAGGATCTACCTTTCCAAAAGATGTACTATTTGAGAATAACATATATTGATTTAATATAAGCTCAGTTGTAACAGCACTTACTATAACAGATAGGATAAGTGCTAGTGATTTATTCGGAAGTTTTGGCATCTCCTTTTTTTCCGTGTCAAAAAACTGTTTTAAAGCCTTTTTTATTCTGTTATTGTTCATATATATAACAATAAATAGCACTAAGAAGTTAATGCCAAATGTTATAGCTGAGTAATTTACATTCTGCCAAAATATACTTATATACTCTTCTCCCATTTCCAAAATTTCTAGGTATTCTCCTCTATAAATAACATAACCAATAACAAGCACGATAAGCATAAATAATAAAACAATATACATTCTAGTTCTACTTTTTTGTTTTACATTTTTTCTTGATTGCTTATTATTTTTTCTGTTATTTTCTGCATTTATCATCTCATCATTTTTTAAGTTGTTATTTTCATCTTGTGACTTATTTACATTTCTTTCTTTTTCATTCATAAATGTTATCATTCCTTACATAATATTTTAGATACTTTCAATTATATATATATATGTTTATTTTAAATAAGTGCTTTTACAAAATCATCACTATTAAATATTTCCATATCATCAATTTTCTCGCCTATTCCAATAAATTTTACAGGCATCTTGTTTTCATTTGTAATTCCAATAACAACTCCACCTTTTGCTGTTCCATCTAATTTTGTAAGAACCAATCCGGTTATATCTACAGTCTCTTTAAAAGCTTTTACTTGGCTTATTGCATTTTGTCCAGTTGTTGCATCTAACACCATTAATACTTCTTTCGAAGCATCTGGAAGTTCTTTATCTATAACTCTCTTGATTTTTATAAGCTCGTCCATTAAATACTTTTTGTTATGCAACCTTCCTGCCGTATCACATATTAGTACATCTGCATTTTTTTCTTTTGCTACTTTTATAGCATCAAATACTACAGACGCAGGGTCTACTCCTTCTTCTCTTTTAACTATATCACACCCTGCACGATTTGCCCAAATCTCCAATTGTTCTACCGCTGCAGCTCTAAATGTATCCGCTGCAGCAACAACAACTTTTTTCCCATCTTGTCTTAAACGGTTTGCCATCTTTCCTATCGAAGTAGTCTTGCCAACTCCATTTACGCCTACTACCAATATGACAGAAGGTTTTGTGTCTAAATGTAATTTATTATCTACCGAATCAAAAATATCCTTTATTTCATCTCTTAAAGCTTGCTTTACATCTTCAGCATTCTCTAATTTTTCTTTTTTTACTCGGTCTCTTAAATTGCTAATAATCTTTGTAGATGTTTCAACTCCAACATCTGACATTATTAAAACTTCTTCTAATTCTTCTAACAAGTCTTCATCGACTTTCCTAAAAGTGCTAAATACGTTGTTCATCTTCTCTTCAAATGAACTTTTAGTCTTACTCAACCCTTGCTTCAACTTATCAAAAAATCCCATTGTAATTTTCTTCCTTCCAATAAAAAATAATATAATATAAACTATTCATTTTTACAGTTAATATTATATTATTTTTAGAAATTTATGTCAATGTTTTTTATTTGTTAGCCAGGATAAAGACATGAAAAAAATTTTCAAAGTTCTAAAATAATATAAAAATCAATAAAAACCAGTTCCCAATATAT
>CALXWQ010000056.1 GCA_944392435.1 uncultured Clostridia bacterium | reverse complement strand
GAAAAGGAGAAAAGGGAGAATGGCCAAATTTATAATCCAAATTATGATAAAGAATTAAGAGCAGAAATGCTTAGAGCACAAGAATTATGTTTTGATTATAATAATATAAGACCATCTAATTTAAATGATAGAATAATGCAAATTAGAAAGATAGTAGGCAAAATAGGAAAAAATTTTCTTATAGAACAGCCATTTATGTGTGATTATGGATACAATATAGAAATAGGTGACAATTTTTATTCTAATCATAATCTGATTATTCTTGATGCTGGGAAAGTAAAAATAGGTGACAATGTGTTTATAGCACCAAACTGTGGGATTTATACAGCATATCACCCAATAGATATTGTACAAAGAAATAAAGGACTAGAATATGCAAGCAATGTAAGAATTGGAAACAATGTTTGGATAGGAGGAAATGTTACAATTCTCCCAGGAGTGACAATAGGTGATAATTGTACAATAGGAGCAGGAAGTGTTGTAACAAAGGACATACCATCAAATTCAATTGCATATGGAAATCCTTGTAAGGTGGCTAGGTCTTTAGAATCTTAAAAAACCTTTCTTCTTTAAGCTTATTATATGTCGAATCTATAAAGTAGATGTTACCATTTGAAACAGAATCATTTAACAGGTTGTTTTCATGTAAAACATCTTTTAAATGCATGGCTAAATATGGTGCACCATTATAAAATGTAACTTGTCCCAAAACATCCTCGATTAAATTTTGAATAAGGGGATAATGAGTACAACCAAGAACAACGGTTTCAACATTCCCTTTATATTTCTCAAGGTGAGTCCTTAGATACTTCCTGATTTCTGTGGTTTTGCCATCTTCTATAATATCTGCAAGACCGATACAAGGTAGTAAGATAGTTTTATGATTATCATATTTATGGTACAAAAGATTAAATTTTTCACTTTCTATAGTTCCTTTTGTAGCCATTACCAAAGTCTTAGAATTGTATGAATAGTCATGCACCATTTTATAAGCAGGCTCAATTGCAATAAAAATAATATTAGGGTACTTTCTCCTTAAAAACTGAACAGATTTAGCACTTGCAGTGTTACATGCTATAACTATGACTTTGCAATTTTGGTGTATAAAAAATTTTACAATATTATCGCATAAACTTTTTATTTCATTATCACTTTTATCTCCATATGGATTATTTTTAGAATCACTATAGTATATGTAATCTTCATTTGGTAATATTTTTACAATCTCTTTTAAAACTGTAACTCCACCTATACCAGAATCAAAAACACCTATTTTCTCATTTTTATTCATTTTTTATCACATTCCTTTTCCTTGCTATGTGCATTTGTGAAGCAAAATGCACATGTGGCATAGTCACTTTTACTATTATAGCATAAAGATTAATAATTTTCATTAATTAAATTTTAAAATTATACTAGAAATAATACAAATAAATGTTATAATATAAATAAAATTTTAAGAGAGGAAAGATATTATGCAAAATTTAACTTTAGTATTAGAAGGAGGAGCTTTAAGAAGTTTATATACATCTGGTGTATTAGATGTTTTAATGAAGTATAATGTTGAAGCAAACTATGTGTTAGGAGTTTCAGCTGGAGCTCTAACGGGGATGAATTATATATCTAAACAGCAAGGGAGAAGTGCAAAAATAAATATAGAAAATTGTGATAATAAAAAATATATAGGAATAAAAGCATTAAGAAGAGAAGGGGGACTAATCGGATACAATTATTTGTTTGAAGATTTATCAAAAAATGCGTATCCATTTGATTACGAAACTTTTAAGTTTTCTAAACAAAAATTTATTTCTGTAATAACAAACTGTGAAAAAGGAATAACAGAATATGTAGAAAAAAATGACTGTAAAGTAGATATTTTTAAAGTAGTTCAAGCCTCTTCTAGTATGCCACTATGTTCAAAAATGGTAAAGATAGGTAACAGCCATTATTTAGATGGCGCAGTAACAATGCCAATACCTGTAGATTGGGCAATAGAAAGAGAACATAAAAATATATTAGTTGTGCTAACTAGAGATAGAAATTATAGAAAACCAGAAGTCTCAAATACAATGAAAAGGGTATATAAACGTGTATATCATAAATATTCAAACCTAGTAGAAAAATTATGTACTATGCCAGAAAGATATAATAAATTAAAGGAGCATATTAATGCATTGGAAAAACAAGGGAGAATAATGGTAATTGCACCAAAAGAACCAGTTACAGTTTCAAGATTAGAAAAAGACAGAGAAAAACTAAAAAAATTGTATGAAGATGGAAAAAATGATATGGAGGAAAAAATAGAAAGATTAATGACAGAAGTGGGAATATTATAGAAAAATCGAGATAGCATAGCCATGAAATAAAATTAAAAAAACGACATATAATAAGAAAAGAAAATAAACATAGGATAATTAAAAAACGGATAAAGGTGAGAAGATGAAGAATAATAAAAAACAAGTTGTAATAATTATTATAATTTTTCTATTATTACTTGCTGTAGGAATAGCGTATATGACATATATGCTAAATAGAATAGAAAAAAATACTAACAATAGCATAAAAACTATTGTTAAGAATGATGCAAATAATCTTAAAGTTGAGATAACCGAACAAAAAGCAATTCTTCAATCTATTACAAATAAAATATTAACAGAAAATATAGTCAATGCTGATGAAATATTTAATATGTATGAGAAAAGTGATATTACAAGCCGTTTTGTAAGATTGGCAATTATGTACGATAATGGTAAAACCATAACAAATGATGGTTATGAAAAAGATTACTCAGAAGAAAAGAAACATTTTTTTGCAAGTAACGAAATTCAGATTTCAACAAATAGGACAAGTAAAATAGATGGGACAGAAATAACCATATATTCCCAAGCAATTAATTTAAAGAGCGAAAAAATAGCTATTTGTTTAATTGTAAAAACTGATTCTTACAAAAATATTTTTTCTAACAAAGTATTTGAAGGAAAAGGATTTAGTTATATTGTAGATGAAAGTGGGAATATTATTGTTAATGCCAACAACGATAGTAAAACAAAAAATCTTATAGACAATATTGATTCAATGTTAGTTGGAAAGTCAAAAGAAAAATTTGAAACATACAAAGATAAAATAATGGAAAATATAAAAAACGAAATTCCTGGAACAAGAACATTGCAAACAGATAACGGAAAATATTATATGGTTTATGAACCGATTGGAATAAATGGCTGGTCGATTGCAACGTTTATACCATCGAAAGCAATTGCAGGAGAAATAAATAGAGCACTTCTTACTACATTTATATTGGCTATAATTGTAATATTTATAATTTTGTCTATTTGTATATATATAGTGATCTCTAACAATAAAAAACAAAAACAATTATATGAATATGCATATATAGATCCAGTTACCAAAAAAGGGAATATAAATTACTTTAGAAAAAAAGGACAAGAAAGACTTGAAAGGAAAAGTAATGCTACAGTATATATTATGGTACTAGATATAAATAAATTTAAAATGATAAATAAAGCTTATGGATACAAGACGGGAGATACTATTTTATATGGTATAGGCCAAGAGCTTGAAAATGTATTAGGAAAAGGAAGTATAATATGCAGATATTCAAATGACTACTTTGCAGTATTATTTGAATATGAAGAGGGAATACGAAAAATAGTAAACAAAATAGTTAGAAATATAGAAAATCTAAAAATAGGAAATAATGTGTATAACCTTTCCGTAAATATAGGAATATACAAAGTGGACACAGATAATAATATTGCAGAAGCAATGGATAAAGCGATAATAGCACACTCTGCATCAAAAGGAGATGTATTTGATAAATTTCATATTTATGACAAGAAAATGGAAAAGGAATTAGTAAAAGAAAGTAAAATAGAAAGCGAAATGTATCAAGCTTTAATGAACAAGGAATTCCAGGTTTACTATCAACCCAAAATATATGCTAAAGATGGACAACTGTATGGAGCTGAAGCATTAGTAAGATGGATACATGATGGAAAAATGATTTCACCAAGTGAATTTATTCCACTATTTGAGAAAAACAAGTTCATCTTAAAATTAGATTTGTATATTTTTGAACAAGTATGCAGTGATATGAAAATGTGGAAAGAAAAATATCAAAAAGAACCAATTATTTCTGTGAATGTTTCAAGAAATCATTTTTTAGATGAGCACTTTTTAGAAAAATACATGATGATAGCTTCACAATATGGAATAAATACAAATAAAATAGATTTGGAAATTACAGAAAGTGCTACGATAGAAGCGGGAATAGATATTATTGAAATAATGAACAAGATGAAAAGATTAGGTTTTATGATTTCTATTGATGACTTCGGAACAGGATATTCTTCACTAAGTGCTTTGCAAGATATGCCAGCAGATATATTGAAGATTGATAAGTCGTTTGTAGACAGAATTGGAAAAAATGAGAAAAATATTATTGACTATATCTTAACTATAGCTAAGGAATTAAAACTTACAACTATAGCAGAAGGAGTTGAGACAAAGGAGCAACGAGATTATCTTCTAGAAAAAGGCTGTGATATAATACAAGGATATTACTATGCAAAACCTATGCCAGAAGAGGAGTTTGAGGAGTATATAGATGTTTTGTAAATATTATTTCAGAAAGGGATCAAAGTTTATGCAAAAAATAAATGAATTCACATACGAAATAGAAGCAAAGGACATAAAGGATAAATTTGCCAAAAGGCCAAGTGATACCAATAAAGGAGATTATGGATATGTTGGAATAATGGGAGGAAGCTTAGAATATTCGGGAGCGGTAAAACTTGCCAATTTAAGTGCATCTTCCATGAGAGCAGGATGTGGTGTAGTTAGACTAATAGTTCCAGAAGGAATTGCAAAAACTGTAGCACCATATTTGCTAGAACAAACTATATTTGCAATAGATGATGAATGTAATAAAATAAAGTTCAATAAAGGTCAGATTGATAAAGCACTAAATAAGTTAAAAGCACTTGCAATAGGTATGGGCTGGGGACAATCAGAAGAATACGAAAGAATATTAGAATATATTTTAAATAATTATAACTTACCAGTTGTAATAGATGCAGATGGTTTGAATACAATTTCTAAAATGAATATGGATATCTTAAGGAATACAAAATGTAAAGTGATACTTACACCACATTTAAAGGAGTTTGAGAGATTAAGTAAAATAAAGATAGAAGATGTAAAGCAAGATGAAATAAATTTTGCTAAAGATTTTGCTAAAGAATATAATGTTATTTTATTATTAAAGGGACCTACAACAGTTGTAACAAATGGAGATGAAGTGTATCTCGTTAAAAGAGGATGTGCAGGTATGGCAACAGCAGGTAGTGGAGATGTTCTATCAGGAATTTTAGTGGGATTACTAGGATATAATGAGCCAGACATATTAACAGTTGCAGCAGGGGCGTACTTAAACGGATTAGCAGGAGAAATAGCACAAGAAAAATATACAGATATTAGTATGATTGCATCTGATACAGCAAAATGCTTGCCAGAAGCAATAAAAATGATAAGGAGTTATTATAATGAAAGAAGTAGTTTTAAAAATTAAAGGAATGCATTGCGAAGGATGCAGTACAAGATTAGAAAAGGTGCTAAACAATCAAGATGGAGTAGAAGAGGCAAAAGTTAGCTTAGAAAAGGCAGAAGCTAATATTAAATTTGATGAAACACAAACTAGTGTAGATGAGCTAAAAGAAGCTGTTGAAGATGCAGGATTTGAAGCAGAATAAGTAAAATTTGGACAAAAGGGACACTCCTAAACGTTCAAGAACTTGGACAAAAGGGACAGGTCTTATTGAAAATGTTGTTTTGCAATAATCTGATAAATGAGGAGAGCCCCTAAGTGAAAAAAATTAACAAAAAGAAGTGTCCCCAAGTGTAAAAAGAAATTGACAAAAAGAAGTGTCCCTAAGTGTAAAGGAGAGGGTTAGATGAAGAAGGTTTTATTAAAAATAGACGGCATGACATGTAGTGCTTGCTCTAGTGGGCTTGAGAAGTATCTTAATAAGCAAGATGGGGTTATAAATGCTACTGTTAACTTAGTAATGAATAATGCCAGTGTGGAGTATGATGAGAACAAATTGGATATTCCTCAAATAGAGAAGTTTGTTCAAAAAGCTGGTTTTGAAAGTTTGGGTATTGATAATTTACAAAAAGAAGAAAAGAAAAAATCAAGAGA
>CALXWQ010000055.1 GCA_944392435.1 uncultured Clostridia bacterium | reverse complement strand
TACTCTTGGAGTGAGAAAGAAGAGCATATTGCTGAGGCAAATTTAGAACTTAATAATAAGTTAGAAGAAACTGCTAACAAGCTAAACATTCCGCTTATAAAAGGAAATTCTCTATGCAATGAGGTATTTGATGGGTATTTGGATGATATAGAAGGATTTATTGCTAGATTTCCAAAAGATTTGAATATTATTGCGTGCGAAATGGAGGCATTTGCCCTATTCTACATGGCAAAATATTTTAATAAACAATCTGCTTGTTTGCTTACTGTTGTTGACTCTCATTACAAAAATCAAGAAAGTACTTCAGAAGAAAGAGAACGTTCGCTAAATAATATGATAAAGATTGCTTTGGAAAGTGTGTAAAATTTTTATATTACCTGATAATGGTTTGTAGACTACTGTAACTCAGGTAGTAGGCATGCCTACTACCTGAGTTTTAGCAAATCAAAACTAATAAAACCATTATCTTGTAACAATTTATAACCACTCTCCATATGTTTTGATATATTTCTTTTTTATTATTGATGCTAGCAAGCAGTATAAAACTGGTACTAGTAGAATTATTGTAAAGTATTTTAATGGTATTGGCACTAGTCCAATATAGTTTCCTATAAATGTGAATGGTATTATTATTGCTACTATGCTTAGGATTATTGATGTTGTGTACACTGCTTTTGATGCATTACTTTGTATAAATGGTGTTTTTGATGTTCTTATAATGTGCAATCCTACAAGGTTTGATACTACTCCATATGAGAACCATATTGATTGGAATAGTGCTGCGTCAGGTAGTCTTAATCCAAATCCAAACCATAGTATTGCAAATATCATTAAGTCAAATATTGAGCTTGTTGGCCCCATGCATAACATAAATCTTTTCAAACTCTTCATGTTCCATACACGTGGTTTTTCTAAGTACTCTTTATCTACATTGTCATATGGTACTGAAAGTTGCCCTATATCATATAGCAAACTTTGTACTAGCAACTGTATTGGTGTTATTGGGAAAAATGGTAATAACACACTTGCTATTAGTACAGAAAGCACTTCTCCAAAGTTAAAACTTACTGCCATTTTTATATATTTCTGCAAGTTTCCAAATGTTTTTCTTCCTTCTATAACTCCATCTGTAAGTACGTCTAAATCTTTTTCAAGAAGTATTATATCTGCAGTTTCTTTTGTTATATCCACTGCTGTATCTACAGAAATTCCTACTTCTGCATTATGCATTGATGGTGCATCATTTATTCCATCACCCATGTACCCTACTACATTTCCAGCATCTTTTAGTACTCGTATGATTCTTGCTTTTTGAATAGGCGATAACTTAGCAAAAACATTTGTCTTTTTCAAATTTCTTCTTAGTGCTGCATCAGATAATTTTTCTACTTTACTTCCTAATATAATCTTGTCTGTATTTATATTTACTTTCTCACAGATAGCTTTTGTTACATATTCATTATCTCCTGTAAGTACAATTACCCTTATTCCATCTTGATTTAATCTTTCAATTGCTCCTTTTGCACTTTCTTTTGGTGGGTCTAAAAATCCTATAAATCCCATCAAAACCATCTTTGATTCGTCTTTTATAGAAAAGTCTTTCACATCTGTAATATCATTTTTCTGTGCAACTGCAACAACTCTAAGCCCTTGTTTATTCAAGTCTTTTGTTATCTTCAAAATATTCTGTTTTATATCTCTTGTTATATCAGATACTTCACCTTTATAGTCCACCATAGTGCATATACTTAAAATTTCTTCAACTGCACCTTTTGTAATAAGTTGTTTTTTCTTACCATCTGACACAACCACTGATAACCTTCTTCTAGTAAAGTCAAAAGGTATCTCATCTACTTTTTCATAGTTTTCTTCTATTCCTTTAAGTTCAGTTTTCTTTACTCTTTTTATTACCGCTTCATCTATACTACCTTCTAAACCTGTTTGAAAGTATGAATTCAAAAAAGCATGTTTTAAAACTCTAGTATCTTCTTCTCCCTTTATGTTTAAATATTTTTCTAATACAATCCTATCTTCAGTAAGAGTTCCAGTTTTGTCTGTACAAAGAATATTCATAGCCCCAAAACTTTGTATACTATCAAGTTTCTTAACAATAGTTTTCTTCTTTGACATTCTTGTTGCGCCTTTTGCCAAGCAAGATGATAAAATAACTGGCAAAAGAAGTGGAGTAATTCCAATAGCAATAGCAACAGCAAATGTAAATGCTGTAATAGTCCCGTGTTTAGCAGCATTTGCAATAAAAGTTATAGGAATTAAAACCGTCATAAACCTAATTAAAAGTTTACTTACACTATCAATACCTTTTTGGAAAGATGTTTTTGGCTTTTCATCTGTTATTGTGTCAGCAATTTTTCCAAAATATGTTCCATCTCCAACTTTTATAACAACACCTTTTCCAAAACCACTTACAACATTTGTTCCCATAAAACAAATTGTATCTAAGTCAGTTATATCTTCTATCTTATCCTTTTGCTCTGATTCAGCAACTTTTTTAACAGAATCACTTTCTCCTGTAAGAGAAGACTGATTAACATATAAATCTCTTGACTCTATTATTCTTAAATCTGCTGGAATTAAATCACCTGCATTTAATATAACCACATCTCCAAAAGTAACTTCTGATGATTGTATTTTTGTCTCTTTTCCATTTCTTATAACATCAGTTTTAGCCGAAACTAAATTTTTAAGTTTCTCTGCTGCCTTATTTGACCTAAACACCTCAACAAATTCTAGTAAAGTACTAACTAATATTAGTATAACTATAACTATAATATTAGCATAATTAGGTGGTTCTGAAAGTATAACATCAGTATAAATAAGTACTAAAATTATTCCTAATAAAATTAAATTAAAAGTACTAAATAAACTTTCGAAAAAGTAATTATACCACTGCTTTGGCTTTTTTTGTTTCATAACATTTAAACCATATTTAGCCAAATTACTTTTTGCTTCTGCAGTAGTTAAGCCTCTTTTCTTTATATTATTCTCTTTTAAAAACTCATCAACACTACTTGTACACTCTTTCTCATACAAATTCATTCTATTACCTTCTTTCGTTTTGTCGTTTTGGGGACAGGCCTTTTCGCGACACTTTTTCGTTTTGTGGACAGGTCTCCCAGCGAATTTTTTTCGTTTTGGTGACACATCTAAACTTTCCCTAAAGTAAAAATTTAGTAAGATACTAATTTTCCCTTTGTGAGACCTTTTGCCAAGCGCCCTTTATTTAACATCTTTTTTGTAATTTATTTTCCTTTGAAATTATACCATAATTATTTTATTTATAAACACTATTTATAAAATTTCTTAAATTTTATAACACTACTCATATTTTACACGAGAAGAATTTCAACTAAAATACACTATCCTATTATTAGGAAAATATTTTTCTAACAGCTTTCCTATATGCTCTTCGCCTTTTTTTCTAAGTTCTTGTTTATATGTGTACTTTCCTTTTCCTCTTCCAGTCATCAAATCTTGGTCATATAAATTTATAGCACTTGGAAACGCCTCTTCATTAATCTTCCTATGAATAAAACTATATGTCATAAAAATAACCTCAAAAAACACATCTTGTTTTGCTTTTTCACTTAAATTTTCCTTTAGATATATCACTAATTCTTCATATAATTTTTCCCAATTATCCACAAATATTACAGGTGCTATTAATATTCCTACCTTATAACCCGCTTCTTTCAACTTATTTATTGCTTCAACCCTTTGCTCTAGCCTAGAGGTTCCTATTTCTACTTTTTGTATTACTTCTTTCGGGTTTACACTCATTCTAAAAATTACTCTCTCTTTTCCTTCTATATCTAGCAAATCATCAACCATATCAAATTTTGTTGGAAATGTTATATATCCTTTTTCTGCTTTTTTAAAATTTTCTATTGTCCACTTCAAATTTCCTGTAATAGAATTTTCCAATACTAAATCACTATTACTTCCGATTTCAAATACCAACTCTTTTTCACTTTCATTTGCAGTTTTTATAATTTTATCTAACATCTCTTCTCGATTTACAAATAGTCTCAAATATGCACATTTGTTATAATTGCATACAAGATAGCAATATAAGCACATGGCAGTACATCCTGAAGATGTGTATGGAACTAAATAATCAGATATCTTATTGTTAGGAACGAATTTATGTGTTTTCCTTATTCCTATTATCAAATTACGTTTCATCCTAGGAAACTCTTTATTTTCTCTTTTTCGCATTTCTTCAATATTATTATGATTTTCAATAATAATTTGCGGTACATCTTTATATTTTTCTAGTAGTTCTTTTCCAAGTTCATATTCCTTAGCCTTTTCTTCATAATATATTGCATCCGGAACAAATTTTCTCATTTATTATCAATCCCTTTCCATTTTCTATTATGTACATTTCTTCTTTATTTATGCTAATAACTTGAAGTAGAATATTTTTTTCATTCAGAGAGATGTATCATATTTTTTTAGTTAAACTCTATAATAAAAAATCGAAATTAATAATATACAACGCATAATTCAATACATACAGCAATAAGAATTATATAAGGAAATTTTTGTCGTTTTTAGACCTGTCCCCAAAACGACAAAACGAAAGAGGTAAAGTTTATGAAATTTTTATTTTTATCTTTTAGAAGAAATATTCTACCTATAATATTCGTAGTTATAACAATATACCTTGTTATCTTTTCTAAATCAAATCTTACAGCAGCAAAAAATGGATTAACACTTTGGGCAACTTGTGTTGTTCCTTCTCTCTTTCCCTTTTTTGTTATTACAAATTTGCTTTCTCATACAAAGGTTGTAAGCTTTACGGGAAAATTGCTTGATAAATTTATGAGACCTCTTTTTAACGTTCCTGGTATTGGCGGATTTGCTTTTGTTATGGGGCTTATTAGCGGCTATCCTGTTGGTGCAAAAGTGGTATCTGATTTTAGACAGGAAGGTCTTGTAACTAAAGACGAGGGAGAAAGAATGCTTGCTTTTACAAATAATTCTGGACCACTTTTTATTATAAGTAGTGTTGGTATAAGTCTTTTTGGAGATACTACGACTGGTTTACTACTTCTTTGTACTCATGTACTTGCCTGCATAACTGTGGGGATTATATTAGGTAAATTTTCTAAAAAATCTGATGAAGAGTTTAGGGCAAAAATTATTTTTTCTCAAAGAAATAGTACTCATTTTATGGAGAATAGCTTGCATAATAAAACTACTAATAGAAAAAATAGTGCAAAAAATAATTCTAATTTTTCTGCCCCAAAATCTCAAAACGTCACTTTCAAAAATCTTGGAGAAGTATTAGGTAGTAGTATTAATAACAGTATATCTACAATCCTTATGATAGGTGGGTTTGTAGTAATCTTTTCTGTTATTATCTCAATATTAAATCAAACTCATGCATTAGATTTTTTAAGCAAATTTTTCAATCCTATTCTTGCATTTCTTGGATTTGATTTAAACTTTGCTAAACCTCTCCTTTCTGGAATTTTAGAGCTTACAAATGGCGTTAATCTCATTTCAGGTGTACATATTAAGGCAATTTCTCAAAACGTTATACTTTGTGCTTTTTTACTTGGTTTTGGTGGTTTTTCTGTATTACTGCAAGTATTTAGTATTGTCGCTAAAACAGATTTATCTATGAAAAAGTATTTTATTGGCAAATTTATGCAAGGTATCTTTGCCGCAATTTATACTTTCCTTGCACTAAAATTTATACCTTTCATTAATTTAGATATTGTACCAACATCAATTTCATCTTCAAATAATATGGAGGTGCTTACTAATGCTACTAATTCCTTGTACTCATATTTCTATGACCTTGGAATTTTTGTAATTGGTGTTATTATTGTCTTTATTATTTTAGGTACATTTAAAATGATATATAGAAAAATATAACTGCATGTACCTAAACTCATGAATATTTTTGTATATTTGTATTTAATTGGTTATATTGCCCATATCAAGATCTAGTGTAAAAAATATATACTATGTACAATATAACATTTTTTCATAAAACTAACAAACTAGAATATACATTAAATAGATTATATTGTAAATGAGGTTTAAAAATAATCTCAGGGAAGGAATGATACAAATATGGATAATACAAATAATTTTTATGGTATGCCACCATTTAATTATGATAATAATTTTGATCCCAATATGGGAGAAAATCCTATGTTTAATCCAATGGTTCAGTATGAGCAAGCATATATGTATTATAGGTATATGACTCAAGCAATGGAATATAAAATAAAGTGTAAAGAATATGATAAGTTGTGTAATACATCTGGAAAAGGTGAGAATGGAAGAAGTTCGAGAGACTAAAATAAGCAAGCACCACAATGCTTGCTTTTCTTGGTAGCGAGAGGGAGATTCGAACTCTCGACCCACTGGGTATGAACCAGTTGCTCTAGCCAACTGAGCTATCTCGCCATTTTTTATTTTATATGCTTTTTTTT